>NZ_JAGHFM010000242.1 GCF_017888745.1 Terrisporobacter sp.
CCATATAAGTATTTACTTATATGCACCATATAAGTATTTGATTATATGTAATATAAAATTTACGTATTTAACAAATTGAATAAAAAATTTTATAATGAAGTTACAAAATTTGTCGAATGAAAGGAAAGTGACAGGGTTATGAAAAATAAAAATAATAGTAAGAGAAGATACTTAATAGTATTCATTTGTATGTTAATTCAAGCAATACCATATTGTATATCTCAAAATTTACAAAGTCAGATGCAAACACCAGTATCTCAATCAGGTGTAGTAACAGAAGTAGGATTTACATTATTATACTTATCAGGAACAATTCCGGCATTATTCAATCCTATAATAGCTAAAGTATATGATAAGTTAAAAATTAAATACATTTATGTAACAGGTTTAATAATAGGTGGTTTAGCATTCGCATCATACGGAATGGCTCAAAATGCAGTAATGTTTAATGGAAGTGCATTCTTTACACAAATAGGAACAATATTATTCACAGGTTTATCATTACCAATAATGATGGATCATTGGTTCCCAGGTGAAGGTAAAGGTACAGCATTAGGTATAGCATTAGCAGGTGGATCATTAGGTAACGTATTCTTACAACCAATAACAGTTAATTTATTAGCTAACGTTGGATGGAGAGGAACATATATAGCATTAGGGGCAGCTATGATAATAATAGGTGTGCCACTAGCATTAATATTCATAAGATTCCCAAGAAAAGAAGAAGTTGTAGTAGCAACATCATCTAATAAGTCAAATGCAAGACCAGCAAGAGCAAAATTTGATGGTTTATCAGACAAAGAAAATGATAAAAATCCAATGTTCTGGACTTTCTGTATAGGATGTGCATTAATATGTTTTGCAGTTGTTGCAGTTTCTACACAAGCAATACCAGTATTAGGACAAAAAGGATTTGAACCAGGAAAATTAGGAATTGCAGGTTCAATATTTGGAGTAGCATGTTTAATAGGTAACGTAGCAGGTGGTAAATTATTCGATAAACTAGGATCATTTGTTCCAATGGTTATATCAGGAATATCTACAATAGCAGCATTATTAATAATGGCATTTATGCCAGATGGAAGTACAATAGGATTCTTAATACCTATATGTTCAGGATTAACTGTATATACAATAACATCAGCACCAGCATTTATGCCAGCAGATGTATTTGGACAAAAAGATGGAACAATGAAATTAGCAAAAGTAGGTATGTTCTATGCATTAGGTAGTTCAATATCAGCACTATTATTCACAACTATATCAAACAAATTAGGATTAACTAATTCATGTATGTTATTTATAGCTGTTGGTGCAGTAGGATATGGATTAAACTTATTTGCCCAAATAAAAACAAGAAAAATGTTCGCACAAAACTAAGAATTATTAAAATATAATGGATTATTAATAATTTAAAATTTTATAGATAATCTAAAATAGCTTATTTGATTAATATTAATTTTTAGATAATATATATTAGGAGTGAATAAAATGAGAAAAATATACTTCAATGGAAACATTATAACAGTTAATGATAAACAACCTATAGTAGATGCTGTTTTAGTTGAAAATGGTAAAATAGTAAAAGTAGGATTAAAAGAAGAAATACTAAAATTAAAAAATGACGATATAGAACTAGTAGACTTAGATGGTAAAACAATGTTACCAGGTTTTATAGATTCTCATGGTCATATAATTGCAGTAGCTCAGACTTTAATGATAGTAAATTTAAGTGATGCAAATTCTAAAGAAGAATTTATAGAAATACTAAAAGATTATACTAAAAATAATCCACCTAAAAATGGAGAGTGGATTATAGGATTTGGTTACGATAACACAAGATATGAAAATGAAGAACACCCAACTAAATTTGACTTAGATTTAGTAAGTGAAGATACACCGATATTTATAAGTCATGCATCTGGTCATATTGCAACTACAAACTCAAAGGCGTTAGAAGCCTTTGGGTATGTAGGTACAAGCTATGAAGTACCAGAAGGTGGAGTTGTTAGAACTGTAGAAGGATCAAATGAGCCAAATGGAATATTAGAAGAAAATGCTTGTTTATCTCCTGAAAAAAGAAAGGTAATTCCTACACCATCAGTAGATACACTTTTAAGTTGTATAAAGAAAGCACAACAAATATATTCATCTTATGGATTAACAACAGCTCAGGATGCAAGTATAGATGAAAGTTTAAATCAACTTTTAAACTTAGCAGCTCAAAAAAATGAATTAATAATAGATATCGTTGGTCAAGCTGTTCAACATACAACATTAAAACTATTAAATAATGAAGGTACACCAAAGAGAAAGTACTATAATCATTATAAGTTATTAGGTGGAAAAACTTGGCTTGATGGCTCACCACAAGGAAAAACAGCTTGGTTAACTAAGCCATATTATGAAGTTCCAGAAGGTGAATCTAAAGATTACTGTGGGTATGCAACTCAAGAAGATAAAGATGTAATAGAATATTTTAAATCTTTAATTGAGAATAATATACAAGTAAATGTTCACTGTAATGGTGATGCGGCATCAGATCAATTTATAAGATGTTATAAAAACGCTTTAGAGATGACAGATAATAAAACTGATTTAAGACCAGTAATGGTACATGCTCAAACAGTTAGAGAAGATCAATTAGATGATATGAAGGAACTTGGTATAATACCTACATTCTTTTTAGATCATATATGGTTCTGGGGTGATTATCATTATGAATCAGTATTTGGACCAGAAAGAGCTAATAGAATTAGTCCAGCAAAATCTGCATTAAGAAGAAATATAAACTTTACATTACATCAAGATTCACCAGTAAAGATGCCAAATCAAATACTAGCAATGCATAATGCAGTTAATAGACAGACTCAAAGTGGCAGAGTATTAGGCGATAATCAAAGATTATCTATTATGGAAGCGATAAAAGCTTTAACAATAAATGCAGCATATCAGTATTTTGAAGAAGATGAAAAAGGATCTATAGAAGAAGGTAAAGTTGCAGACTTTGTAATACTTGATAGAAATCCTTTAGATGTAAACTCATCTGAGATTAAAGAGATAAAAGTATTAGAAACAATAAAAGAAGGTAATACTATATATAAAAAATAGTAATATTAAGAAAGGGGTGAGAATTTATTTTCACCTCTTTTTGTTGAATATAGCAATATAGATATGAGGAGTATATACTTATGAATATTAGAAAATTAGAGATTTTTTATAAAACAGCTAAATGTTTAAATATGAGTCAAGTGGCAAAAGATATGTATATTAGTCAACCATCAATAAGTCAAAGTATATCTGAAATCGAGTCAGAAATTGATACGAAATTGTTTGATAGAATAGGTAAAAAACTGTATTTGACACATGAAGGTAAAATTTTCTATGAATATGTAAGGAGAATATTAAACATTTATGAAGAAGGAATAAATGTAGTACGTTCATCTAAATCTAATAAAGGAAATTTAGTTATTGGTGCAAGTACAACTATAGGTACATATATAATGCCTCATATAATACATAAATTTAATAAAAAAGAAAAAGATATTGA
>NZ_JAGHFM010000243.1 GCF_017888745.1 Terrisporobacter sp.
ATTATTATAATATAAACTGTATGTAGTAAATGGTGTGATTGAATTTTGTGCCTGTTCTTTGTTTTCATATCTAACTAATCTAAAATCTAAGTCTTTTTCTTTTGCATAATCAGTTATTATAGAAACATATTTAGAAGTAAATG
Source organism: Terrisporobacter sp. (assembly GCF_017888745.1). GTDB lineage: Bacteria > Bacillota > Clostridia > Peptostreptococcales > Peptostreptococcaceae > Terrisporobacter. The sequence continues at coordinate 144 of NZ_JAGHFM010000243.1, forward strand.
GACATTGATTTGAGTAATATAATACAAACCCAGATTCATTAATATTATTTTGTTCAATGTTATTTTCATTATTTTCTTTTACTATATCTTTAAACTTTGGTATGCTCATATTTTCTTCAAAAGGTAGATATAATAACTCAAAATAAGGATTTGCAGTATCAGCTACAACAAAGCCTTTATTTTTTAAATATTTTGGATCTGATAAATATGGTTTCTTTTTATTTGAACTTAACACAACCAACCCCTTTTTACCTTTTATCTTACTATCTTTTATACATTCTTCTAATAATTGACTCCCTATCCCTTGTTTTTTATATTTTCCAGAAACCCAATGACAGTTAATAAACATATATCCATCTGCATCAATAGGGCACCAAGCATTTTCTGCTGGTATATATTCAATAAAAACTTTGCCTCTTACATCACCTTTTTTAAACACTAATCCCTCTTCAAATCTCTCTCTTAACCATGCTTTTTTTGAAGATACCTGACATTCTCCCTTTTTATCAGAAATAGCACAACATATATGTTCTTCCTCTAGATTTTCTAAATTAACATCTATTATTTTCATAATAAATTTCTCCTTTACTCAGTTTTCACCCTATATCTTAAAACTGTTTTTAGCTTGTCCTTAGATGTCTTCCTAAAATCTGATATATAAATTTCTCTATGAGCCATATTTCTTATTAATAAATTATTATCTTTACAAAATTCTTTCATAACTTCAAAGGTTTTATATTCATTATCAAATGGTCCGATATGCATCATTTGAACACACATACCTTCTTCTATTTCACCAAATACAACCTCATCTAATAGCTTATTTGGCTTCTTTTCTTTTACACTCTCTAAAGCTAGTTTAAAAATTTCTTCTGTAACAAAATCTGGCTGCCTAATCATTATATTATAAACTAAATTATTTTTATCAAACTCCTCTTTTTTTCTTCCTTCTTCATCTAAATCCCAAATTCCTTCTAAAGGATATACCACATAATCAAAATATCCATTTGGATTTATCCCCTTTTTAGGCATCATTTTTATGGTATAAGATAAGGAATATAATACTCCTACTCTTTCAGAAAATTCTTCGCTATTTGGATTTCCTGTTCCTTTTAATTGTATAAATTTAAACTTTTCAATATTTACTATCTCTGGTTTAGTTTTTGGTAGATAGTAATTTTTTTCTTTTTTTCTCCATTCATGTTTCATTGTTTCTCTCCTATTTTCCAAGTGCATATAAATCTACTCTCTCATATTTGTTATGACTTACTAATTATTTTTTATCTATAACACTTAATTACATCTATTATTTAAATTTTACTGTAAATTTTTATAGTTTCTTTCATTCTTTGTAATACAATATTTCTTATATGTGCAGGCTCTAATACTTCTACATAAGGTCCAAAAGAAAGAATATATCCATATAACCAATCATTTTCTGGAAATTCTATATTTACTTCATATGTTCCATCATTATTATCAATTATTGATTCTTCATCAAAGTCATCAAATAATCTATATAAAGCTTCTCTTTTTACTTTCAATTTTAATTTAACTATGTTTTCTACATTCTGTTCCATCATATTTGATTCTATAGAATCAATACTTCTTTTTTCAAATACTTCTTCTTTTAAAATTAAATCCTTTATTCTACTTATCTTAAAAAGTCTAAAATCTTTTTTTAATCTACAATAACCATATAAATACCAGCTTTGCCCTTTATAAATAAGTTTGCTAGGCTCTACTTTTCGAATAGATTTGTTTGCTAAACTATTTACGTAGGTAAATTCTATTAATTGATTATTTAATATGGCATCTTTTACCTTTGTAAATTTATCATCTTTTCTAAGTTTGCTACCCCATCTTGATAAGTCTATATCAATCCATTCTTCTTCATTGTTTTTATTTTTTATAAATCCTACTTTATTGATTATTGAGTTAACTTCTGGATATTGAATTGAAGATAATGCTTTTAATGCTAAAGTCAAGCTATGTTTGTCATTTTCTGATAATATGGCTTTATTTATTGAAAAATCTTCTAATAAAAATATTCCTCCTCCTTTTCCTTTATTCATATATACAGGAACTCCTGATGATGATAGGGTTTCTATATCTCTATATATAGTTCTTATAGATACTTGAAATTTATCAGCTAGTTCTTTTGCTGTTATATTTTTTTTATTTAAAAGTATTAATATGATTTCCGTTAATCTATTAATTTTCATATTACTCCTTAATTAATTATTATATTTTATTATATAAAATTATATTGTTCAGTCTTAATATAGTTATTTTATTGAACTATAATATAATTTATTTACTATATAACTATCTGTTATAATTTAGTAAATACATCAAGTGTCCTCTTTTTGTATTTACTTTATTATATCAGACATCTTACAAAATAATTGTTTCTCTACTATTTCAGTTTTATTAATACTACTCAACCCAACTGTTTTTACTAAATTGTTCAACTTATCATCACAAGTATCTTTTATTATCAGTCTATTTATACAATATTATATTAACGCTTTTATAGGACAACTGTATGTCATATTTTAAATAATATTTATCTACAAACCAGATAAATCAAAATTTCCTCGAAATAAAAAAATTTATATCATATTTATAGTTATATGATATAAATTTTTCATATATTAATTATTAACTTCGTCAAGCAATCCTCTTTTACTCTCTATATAAAGCATAATAAAACATACGACAAATGTTAAACTAGCTACTGAAAAAGCTACTACTATAGATGAATATTTAACTATTACGCCTGATAAGATAAAAGATACCATTAATCCAAAATACATGAGTGTAGATGTAATCCCGTTTACCTTACCTAAATACTCTTGATCTGTTATTTTAGTCATAAGTGTCATTACATATCCACTTAATAAACCTCCAATAATATTATCTATAAACTGTAAAATCATTGTAAGGGCTGGTATTGTTGAATATCCTTCTATAAATACTGTTATTGCAAAAACTCCTATTAAAGAATAAAGTATCTTAATATTTTTCAAATACTTAGCTAATGCAATATATAATC
>NZ_JAGHFM010000393.1 GCF_017888745.1 Terrisporobacter sp.
AACATATAGAAGATAATAAATGTTATACAATGCAATGTAATAATTTAATAAAACTTACCATAACAACAAAATGTATAGGATGTGGTGCTTGTGCCAGAGTTTGTCCAGTAAGTTGTATATCTGGAGAACGCAAAAAAAGACATTATATTGACTATACTAGATGTACACATTGTGGAAGATGTATATCTGCTTGTCCAGTAGATGCCATAACTGCTGGAGATAACACTTTAAAATTTATAAGAGATTTAACTACACCAAATAAACTTGTTATTACTCAAATGGCACCTGCTGTTAGGGTTACAATAGGAGAAGCTTTTGGATTTGGACCTGGTGATAATGTAGAGAAAAAACTTGCAGCAGGACTTAGAAAGTTAGGGGTAGACTATGTATTTGATACAACTTGGGCAGCTGATTTAACAATAATGGAAGAAGCAGCGGAGTTACAAGAAAGATTGGAAAGATATTTCGCAGGGGATAAGGATGTTAAACTTCCTATACTTACATCGTGTTGTCCTGCTTGGGTAAAATTTATAGAACAAAACTATGGAGATATGCTAGATGTTCCATCTACTGCCAAATCACCTATGCAGATGTTTGCCACAGTGGCAAAAGATATTTGGGCAAAAGAAAAAGGCCTAAAAAGAGATGAAGTAACTTCTGTTGCTATAATGCCTTGTGTTGCTAAAAAATATGAAGCTTCAAGACCAGAGTTTTCTCGTGGGCTTAACTACGATGTAGATTATGTTATAACAACTAGGGAATTAATAAAAATTTTCCAAGATTCAGGAATTGACTTAAAAGAACTTGAAGATGAAGAAATTGATCAAATATTAGGAGAATATACAGGTGCAGGAATTATATTTGGTAGAACTGGTGGTGTTATAGAATCAGCATTAAGAACTGCTTTAGAAAATATGACAGGTAATAGACTTGATAAAATAGAGTTTGAATCTCTTAGAGGATGGGATGGATTTAGATCCTGTGAAGTGAATGTTGGTGATATAAAACTTAAAATAGGAGTTACTCATGGTTTAGAAGAAGCAGGGAAAATGCTTGATAAGATAAGAAGTGGAGAAGAATTTTATCATGCTATAGAAATTATGGCGTGTCCAGGTGGATGTATAGGTGGTGGTGGTCAACCTAAGGTCAGAAAAAATAAAGATGAAGTTATAAAAAATAGAGGAGAAGGATTAAATAATATAGATAGAAGTAAAGAGATGAGAGTTTCAAAAGAAAATCCTGCAGTTCGTGCTATATATGATAACTATTTAGATTATCCTTTAAGTCATAAAGCACATGAATTACTTCATACTAGATATTTTGCAAGACCAAAGGGTGATTTCAATATAAATAAGAATAATGAGATGTAAACTTTTTACATTTGATGTTAAATATTA
>NZ_JAGHFM010000244.1 GCF_017888745.1 Terrisporobacter sp.
AACTAACATAATAATTTTTACTATTCTAGGTAGTCTTTCACCAAATATAAGCCATACTCCTAATAAAATTCCACTCAAAATTAAAACTTGAATTAAGGTAGCAATAAACATACATCCTATAGCTCCCCTACTTAACTTCTCATACTGCACGATACTCTCCTCCCCCAAAATAATAATATTAATATTTAAGTTTTAAATAAAAATTAGTTCATTTATCATATACTATCATAAAAAAAATAAATATTTGCCTTGCATAGAAAAGTGTAACTATAATGTAATTATTGTAAAATAGTTAAAACTTATCTAGATAACATAAAAGACACCTCATATTGAAGTGCCTTTCATATTATAATATCTATTTATATTATTTTAATAATTCTAAGTATCCAGATGGATGGAATGAATATATTGATCCATTATCTTTATCTACTAAGTATGCCATATCTGTTTCTATATTTGGTAAGAATACATATCCTCTTATTCCATTTACTTTTATTAAATCAAAACTGTTTTCATCACCTTGGTATGTAAATGTAAAATCAGCTTGCTCCACTTGACTTATGTATTGAGCTAAAAATGCTTCAGCTTCTGATTTAGTCATTCCTTTATCTTCTTGTTCTTCTTTGTTTTCGTCAGCTATTGCTTCATCAGATGGTTTAATAGTTTCTTCAACTTTAACTTCTTCTTTAGATACAGCTTCTTCTTTATTTAAAATTTGTTCTTCTTGAACAGGTACTTTAACTTCTTCTTTTTCTTCTATTTGATCTATATTTTCATTTAATGATTCTACTTTACTAGTTGTTTCAACTTTTACTGGTGTAGATTCTTCTTTTATATCTTTTGCAAAACTTGTAGTTGTAACTGGTTTTAATAATAATGCTCCTGATATTAATAATGTTATTGCTATAATTCCTTTTTTCATTTTCAACACTTCCTCTATAAGTATATTTTTTATTTATAATTGCTTTAATTTATTTGTTTTATTTTGTATTTATTTGCTTTGTTTATATTATTATAATAACATCTAATATTTAATAATTACAGTTACACGTCTGTTACTTAGGATTACAAAATAGTAACATGCAAAGTAACAAAATGTTACTATTTTAATAGTAATGAAATTATGCTAAAAAAAAGAAACTACCTTTTCAAATGATTTAAAATCATTTGAAGGTAGCCTCTTTATCTTATCTATTAACTAACCTTTAATAAATTATTTTTTAGATGTTAATTCTACTTGTTCTTTTTTCTCTTTTGAATCTTCATCAAATTTTAATTTATAGAATTCTTCTTCTCCGTAGTAAGCTTTTAAGTACATTTCTTTTATTTCTGAGAATAATGGATATCTTGGATTAGCACCTGTACACTGATCATCAAATGCTTGTTCTACCATTTCATCTAAATGCTCTAAGAATGCTTTTTCATCTATGCCCCACTCTTTTATAGTTTCTGGTATATTTACTTTAGCTTTTAACTCTTTTATTTTTAATTGTAATTTATCAAATTTTTCTTGATCATCTTTTCCTTCTATTCCTATGAAAGTAGCGATTTCTGCGTATCTTTCTAACATGTTTGGATATTCATATTGTGGGAATGTACCCATTTTTCTTGGAGCCGAGCTGACATTGAAATCTAATACTAAGTTTATTAATAGCGCATTTGCTACACCATGTGGTATATGATGGAATGCACCAAGTTTATGAGCAAGAGAGTGACAAACACCTAAGAATGCATTTGCAAAGGCCATACCTGCCATTGTTGAAGCATGAGCCATTTTTTCTCTTGCCTTAGGATCATTAGCACCTTTTTCATAAGCTCTTGGTAAATATTCAAATATAGATTTAGTAGCTTGTAAAGCTAACCCATCTGTAAATTCAGTTTGAAGCATAGCTGCATAAGCTTCTAAAGCATGTGTCAATGCATCTATACCAGAAGCAGCAGTTAATCCTTTTGGTTGGTGCATCATCATATCTGCATCTACTATAGCCATAGTTGGCATTAATTCATAATCTGCAAGTGGATATTTATGACCAGTTTCATCATCTGTTATAACTGCAAATGGAGTAACTTCTGAGCCAGTTCCTGAAGAAGTTGGTATTGCAACCATCATAGCTTTTTGACCCATTTTAGGGAATGTATATACTCTCTTTCTTATATCCATGAATCTCATAGCTAAATCCATGAAATCTACTTCTGGATATTCGTACATAACCCACATTATTTTTGCTGCATCCATTGCAGATCCACCACCGATTGCTATTATGCAGTCAGGTTGGAATGATCTTAATTGTTCTGCACCTTTTTTAGCAGTACTTAATGTTGGATCTGGCTTAACTTCATAGAATGTAGTGTGTTGTATTCCCATTTCATCTAATGCATCTGTTACAGGCTTTGTATACCCATTAGCATATAAGAATTCATCAGTTACTATGAATACTTTTTTGCAATCATAATATTGTTTTCCTAATTCTTTTATAGCTACACCTAAACAACCTTTTTTGATATAAGTTTTAGCTGGTGATCTAAACCAAAGCATATTCTCTCTCCTTTCAGCAACTGTTTTTGTATTCAATAACTGAAGTGGCCCAACTTGACCAGAGAAAGAGTTATTTCCCCAAGAACCACAACCTAGTGTTAGTGATGGTTCTAATTTAAAGTTATATAAATCTCCTATACCACCTTGAGCTGATGGTGTATTAACTAATATACGACAAGTTTTCATTGCATTTTGGAATTTTTCAAGTTTTTCTCTGTTATTTACTACGTCTAAATAAATTCCCGCTGTATGTCCAATTCCGCCATCCTTAACAAGTTGATCTGCTTTTTTTATAGCATCATCAAAATCTTTTGATTTATACATTGATAATAATGGGAATAATTTTTCGTGTGCTAACGGTTCTGATATGTCTGTTGATGTGGCTTCTCCTATTATTAATTTTGTATCTTGAGTAACTTCAAATCCAGCTTCTTCCGCTACTTCTATAGCTGGTCTACCTACTAATTTGGCATTCATAGTTCCATTAGGTCCTAATACTATTTTCTTTAATTTATTTAATTCTTCTCCCTGTGGTATATAAGATTTTCTAGATATAAACTCTTTTTTAACTTCATCATATATAGAAGAGTCAACTATTACTGATTGTTCTGATGCACATATTGTTCCATTGTCGAATGTTTTTGAATGTATTATAGAAGATACAGCCATTTTTATATCGCATGAAGAATCAAGTATTATCGGTGTATTCCCTGATCCAACCCCTATAGCAGGCTTTCCTGATGAGTAAGCAGCTTTAACCATACCTGGTCCACCTGTAGCTAATATCATATCAGCTTCTTTCATAATTTCTCCTGATAATTCTACTGATGGTTCATCTATCCATCCTATTATGTTTTTAGGTGCTCCAGCTTTTACTGCTGCATCTAAAACTACTTTAGCCGCTTCAATCGTACATTTTTTTGCTCTTGGATGTGGTGAAAATACTATACCATTTCTAGTCTTTAAAGCTATCAAACTTTTAAATATTGCTGTTGATGTAGGATTTGTAGTTGGAACTATACCTGCTAATACACCTATTGGTTCATATATCTTTGTAATTCCAAAACCTTCATCTTTTTCTATTACTCCACAAGTTTTAGTATCTTTATAAGTGTTGTATATGTACTCAGATGCATAATGATTTTTGATAACCTTATCTTCTGCAACACCTATTCCAGTTTCTTCAACTGCCATCTTAGCCAGATATATTCTGCGTTTATTAGCCTCCATCGCTGCCTCAAAAAATATCTTATCTACTTGTTCTTGTGTAAATTTAGCAAATTCAGCTTGTGCCTTTCTTACTTTTTCCATTTCTTGTTTTAATGTTTCAACACTATTTACCACCATATATTCAACTATCTCCTTTTATTTTTTGGACTTCGCTGATTAATTCCACCTTGATATTAAAATCATAGCACAACTTATTAGTAAAATAAAACTAATTTTTATATATATTTTTTTAACAATCTTCCATTTTACTTTACTATTTTTAGTTAATTTATTGTTTTACTTTATTATTTTTTTAACAACAATTAGTGATAACTTTAATAAAAAAGAGCTGATTCCTATTAAAATATAGTAATCAACTCTGATAATTCAGTATATTATTTTATTTATACATTTCTTTTGCTAAAAATATACCTTCATATAAATATTCACGTCTATATTTATACATAAAACTAAGTGAAGCTATCATAGTAGCCACTTCTGCAAAAGGAACAACAAACCATACTCCATTTACGCCAATAAACCTTGGTAAAAGTGTAATACCTAAAATAAAGAATACAAACGTTCTAAGCAATGAAAGTATAGCTGATACCTTACCATTTGAGAAAGCAGTAAACATACCAGAACCAAATATATTAAATCCTGCTACTAAGAAAGCTATTGAGAAAATCATAAATCCATTAAGAGTTATATCAAATATATTTGTTCCCTTATCAGCAAATAAAGATATCAACACTTCAGAAAATATTCTTGATGTAATGAAAATAAAAATTCCAAATACAGCTATAATAATTAGACTAAACTTAACTAGTTTTTGTAATTGTTCTTCATCCTGGCTTCCGTAATTATAACTTATTCTAGGAGATACACCAGAAGTAAATCCTAAGTAGGCTGCGTTTAATAAAAACTGCATATAAAGCATAATTGTTATAGAAGCAACACCATCTTCTCCTAATAATTTGATCATTGCAATATTAAATAGAAATGTTGTTACAGCAGAAGATAACTGTGTAACCATTTCTGATATACCATTTGAACAGCTTCTCAAAACTACTTTTAATTTTAATTTTGGCTTAACAAAATGCAATACATTCTTTTTATTGAAAAAGTAAGCAATCCCAACAAAAGAAGGTAATATATATCCTATACAAGTAGCAAGAGCAGCTCCTTTCACACCTAGATTTAATTGTGCTATAAAGACATAATCTAAAACTATATTTACAATTCCACCTGCAATAGAACTTATCAGACCTAACTTTGGAACTCCTGCTGTTACTAAGAAATAGTCAAAATAAAGTTTTAATATTATAAAAGGTGTAAATATCACCATATAAAATAAATACTCTTTACAATAATAAAATAAAGAATCTGTTGATCCTAGAGCATATATAATATCTTTTATAAAGATAATACTTAGTATTTCAACAACAACACCTACAATAATAGCGCTTATTGTTATAAGAGTAAAGTTTTCTTTTGCCTCTTGATTTTTTCCTTCACCCATGCACTTAGCAACAATGGCACTTCCCCCTGTTGCAAACATTACTCCGATGCCTATTAATATATTTATTACAGGATAAACTATATTTGTAGCTGATAATGCATTAGCTCCAACGAATTTAGATATAAACATACCATCTATAATAGTATAAAGTGAGAAAAATACCATCATCACTACCGTTGGCATAGTGTATCTAATTAAAGAAGTCATTGTGACTTTCTTTTCCAATGAATTTTCCATGACGACCTCCTTGAATTTAATCTTAACTTAATATATAATAAACTATCC
>NZ_JAGHFM010000394.1 GCF_017888745.1 Terrisporobacter sp.
CTGAAAATCAGTGATTTTAGCAAGGGAATAAATACATTGGAGTTACTATCATACTTAATACAATAGACATCTCTCTGATAGAAATAAAATATTTAGCTCTGTATTCTTGAAAGTTTTATTTTTCATTAATAATTTAGATTATCTCATTATCTTTTTAATTAAATTGATTTTATTTTTATAAGGTGGAAATACTAGTTTTATATCAAACTTTGTACTTTTTTTCACTATACTCTTAGTATGAGTAAATGTATCAAAGCTAGCTTTTCCATGATAATTACCCATTCCAGAAGTTCCTATCCCTCCAAATGGTAAGTAAGTAGATGCCACATGGCTTATAGTATCATTTATACCTCCTCCACCAAAAGTAAATCTAGTAATTATATCTTCACTAAAATTACTATCTTCTGAAAATACATATAAAGCTAATGGATTTTTATTTTTAGATATATAGTATTTTATATCTTCCATATCTTTATATTTTATTACTGGAAGTATTGGTCCAAACAATTCTTCACTCATAACCATATCATCTAAAGTAACATCTTTAAGAATAGTTGGTGAAATATATCTTTTTTCTAAGTTAATATTTCCACCAAATACTATTTTCTCTTTATCATGATTAAGTATATTAGATAGTCTATCCATATGTCTTTCATTGATTATTCGACCGAAGTCTTTGTTGTTTATAATATCTTCTCCGTAAAATTCTTTAGTTGCTCTAATAAATTCTTTTATAAGATCTTCATAAATATCCTCATGGGCTAATACATAATCTGGTGCTACGCAAGTTTGACCGGCATTTATCAGTTTTCCCCACATGATACGCTTTGCACTTATTTTTAAATTAGCACTACTATGCACTATAACAGGTGACTTACCTCCAAGCTCTAATGTTACAGGAGTTAAATGTTTACTGGCTTTTTCCATAACTATTTTACCTACATTTACGCTACCTGTAAAAAATATATAGTCAAATTGTAGATCTAAAAGTTCACTATTGACTTTGTAATCCCCTGTCACTACTGCTATATATTTTTCATCAAAAGTTTCTTTTATTATTTTTTCTATTATTCCCTCTGTGTAAGTAGCATACTCAGAAGGTTTAAGAACTACTGTATTTCCACCACATATAGCTCCTATTAACGGCTCTATCAATAATTGAAATGGATAGTTATATGGCCCTATTATAAGTACTGCTCCATAGTGTGATTTATAAATGTATGATTTTCCTGGGAGCTGAGCTGCATCATTTTTTACTTTTCTTATTTTAGCCCAATTTTTGATATTTTTTATAGAGTAATTTATGCTTCCATATACAAATCCAACTTCATTGGAATAAGATTCAAATATGTGTTTACCTAAATCTTTATTTAAAGCATCTATTATCTCTCCTTCGTATTTTTTTATAACACTTTTTAATTTTTTTAAATTTTCAATTCTTGTATTTACATCTATCCTACCAATATCAGATAGGTATTTTCTTTGTTTTTCCAATATATATTCATACTTATTCATAAGCTACCTCTTTATATATTTAATTATAATTAACAACTTTATTTATATCGATTATATCATCTAATAAATACTAAAACTATTCATATGGAAGTGTTACAGTAAATTTAGTATACTTATCTAATTCACTATCTACTGTAATAGTTCCACCTGATAATTCTATAATTCTATTTGATATAGATAACCCCAATCCATATCCTAAATCATTTCTTGAATTATCTCCTTGATAAAATTTATTAAATAAGTATTTCTTAGTATTTTCATCCATTCCACATCCGTAGTCTTTAATTTCTATAAATACTTCATTTGCTGTTTTATAACAGGAAATTAGTATTTCTGAATTTTCATTGGAAAACTTAATAGCATTGCTAATTATATTTATCCAAACTTGAATTAAGTATTCTTCCTTACCATAGTAATAAGTAGATTTTAAATCCAAGTTAAAACTTATATTTTTTTTAGACCATTGCTTTTCAAGCAAGATTATAGTCTTTCTAATTTGTTCATCTAAAGAAAATTTTTTATTATCCTTAAACTTATCCATATTATCCAGTTTTGAACATTCTAGTATATTTGAAGATAATTGTGATAATCTATCTGTCTCATCTAATAAAATATCAATATACTCCAACCTTTCTTTTTGCGATAAGTTTTCATTTTTTAATATTACTAGAAATCCTTTAATGGCTGATATTGGTGTCTTAAACTCATGAGATACATTGTTCATAAAATCAGTTTGTATACATTCAATATTTTTTAAGTCTTTTGCCATAGAGTTGAAGTTTTTAACCAGTTTTCC
>NZ_JAGHFM010000245.1 GCF_017888745.1 Terrisporobacter sp.
CGTAGCAAATACACCCATTTTATCAAATTCATCATATAATATTTTATTTAAATGAGTTGCAATTTCACCAGGTGTTTTAAATTGATAACATAATGTTTTAAAAGTCCCTTTTATCATTGCTACCATATAGTTTGCTACTATCCCATGCCCCATAACATCAGCAATTATATATGCTACTTTATTTTTATCAATTCTATGAGCATAATAAAAATCTCCTCCTACAACTGTAGCTGGTTTATGGTAAAATTGTAATTCTTTTTCATTATTACAATCCATTCTACTTTCATCCATTATAAGTTTCTGCTGTTTATTTAATATATTTAATTCTTTTGCAATAAGTTTATGCTTAAGGTTTTGTTCATTATATCCATAAAGCTGCATAGCTATTATAACTTGTTTAGATAAGATACTTAAGATATTTAAATCATCATCTGTGTATTTGTTACCATCCTGACATAATATAACCCCCATAGGTTCATTTTCATTAGTTAATTTATAAAAAATATAACTACCACCTATCATATCTATATCTTCAACTAATTCCTTTTCATTAACATACAGACCATTTACCTTTTTATCTAAAAGATATTGAATTATTTTTTGAATATTTTCATCTCTTTCATCTAATTTACAGTAAGACCTAAATACCTTATTTTTAGAGTTATCATTATCAATTAAAATAACTGCATCTTTACTATTTGTTGTTTTTTTTGCAATATCACTTAAGTGAACTAAAAACTCTTCTATATTTTTATTTAAATATAACCTCTTAGTAGCGTCACTTATTAGTTCTAATGCATTTCTAAGTTTATCTATTACAAAATTTTTCTGTCTGTTTTTTTCCGTTATTTCGATTGATAATGCTATTAAGGATGCTATTGAAGCGACAAAATCTATGTCCTCATCATTTAAATAATCACCTTCACATAAAAAACATGTCATAAAACCTAGTACTTGCTTATTATAAATTAAAGGAAATACAATTCGGCCAATATAACCCTCTTCTCTTGCAAGTTCTATTTCTGCTTCAGATCTTTCATCTTCAAAAATATTTTTTACATAGATTATCTTTTTTTCTTCTACTGCTTCATGTATATATTTGGGGTAATCCTCATAAAAATTAAATTTTACCCCTCTAATTTCGTCACCTACAAAAGTTTCTTTTATGTATTCTAATGTATTAGAACATACTAAATATGCATGGTTATAATCATTATTGTAAAATAAATTTACGCAAGCTTTTCTTGGATAAACAACTTCAAGCATTTTTTCTATTATATTATCTTTTATTTCAAAAAAATTAGTAGATTCTGCAACCATTGATGATATTTCTACTAAGTTCTTCATCTTCATATTAGTGTTGTTCATAAATACACCTTCTCCTTCTACAAATTTCCACTATCCTAAAGTATAATTGTAACATATTATTTTACAATTATATAGTCAAATTACAGTTTTGCTTTTTTTGAAAATAAAGGAGACTATATATTATTCAAATCTATAACTACTATCCTTAATACCTTTATATATTGTTATAATAGTTGTCTTCAAATTAAATTTTTAAATTCAACTTCATTACTCTTTAATTCAAATACAAATTTAATATATTTGATTATTTCACTAATTTTTTTTAATTATAATTTATAATAAAATAAAAAAGAGCATATTTTATAATATACTCTTATTAGTATCTATTCATTTAAACTTTTCAAATTAAAATTACATATACTATTGTTTAAATCCCATATATAAATTTCTAACAGTACATACAAATACTATTATAAAACTTATTCCAATAAAATAATTAAATCCTGTAAGTAAACTAATTACAAGAAGGGTTATTAGCAAGTTTATTCCTCTTTTACTATCCTCATTTATAAAATTGTCAGCTGAAATTTCAATATTATTCTTTACGTTTTCGATAGCAGCTTTAACTTGTTTTTCATAATTTATTTTATATACTATATAAGTTAATTCCACTAGTAAAACTCCGATCCCTAATAAAGTTTTCACGTGAAAAGCTAAGTATAAAATAAATAATGCTAAAATTATTTTTAATCCATTTAAAAATAAGCTATCTATTTTTAATGTTATATTTTTAAATTGCTTAAACCCATTTCTAAGTTCATATTCTTTATTTGGCATATTTTTCATTTTTGTTTTTACTACTTCAGAATAAAATAGTTTAATTAAGTTATTTATCATTATTTACACTTCCTTTAAAACCTCTTTTATTTTGATTCTTACTAATATTTATTATTTTTATACACAATTTAATAAAAACTAAATAGTCTATTTAAAAATAAAATTTATATTCTATAAAAAAATTCGATTGACTTAATCTACTGCGTGGTCACTTCGCTTCATGTCGCTAACGACTTCTCCCGTTGCTAAAAATTTGCTTAACTTATATCACCAACAGCTTAGCACGTTTCTAAAGTAACAAAGTTTAAAATTGTCACGGTATATAAGATACAATTTAATTACAATTAAAAAGCTCCTTAAA
>NZ_JAGHFM010000246.1 GCF_017888745.1 Terrisporobacter sp.
TACATATTAATTATAAGCGAAAACATGAAGAGACATTAAATAAAGCTGTAAATAATATAGAATCACTGAATAAATTAAAAAATCATTTTATCATAAATATGAGCCACGAATTAAAAACACCCATAACTGTAATTAATTCAGTTATGCAACTTACAAAATATAAAAGAAATAATTACGATAATTATCTAATAACTAGTAAAAATATAAAATTAGTAGAATCAAATTGTCAAAGGTTATTAAAATTGATAAATAATCTCATAGACTTGGAAAAAATTGATTCTCAAGATGTGCATATAATACTTGAAAATGTAAATATAGTAGAAGTTATAGAAGATACGGTTTTATCTGTTGTTCCTTATGCTAAAGCTAAAAATATAGAAATAATTTTTGATACTGTAGAAGAAGAAATAATAATGGCAATAGATAAAAATAAAGTAGAAAGAATAGTATTGAATTTATTATCTAATGCTATAAAATACTCTAAAGATACAGGGACTGTAGAAATTAAAATAGATGTTTATAAAAATAACATGGTACTTACTGTTGAAGATAATGGTGTTGGTATAGAAGAAGAAAATATAGATAAGATATTTGATAGATTTGTAAGATTAGATGATAGTTTAACCAGAAGAAATGAAGGTACAGGTATAGGACTATCTATAGTAAAAGCTTTTGTTGAATGCCATAATGGAAGTATAAAAGTTGATTCCACGAAAAATATAGGAACTAAATTTACTATAAGTATCCCAATGGTGGCAAAAGAAGAATCTAATAATAATAGAGGAATCAATACAAATAGTAATATAAAACAAGAATTATCAGATATCTATTTATAAAAAATAGAATATAAGCATATAGATTTGTAAAAAATATAAATTCCATGTTTATGAAAAATTTTCCAGTGTGAATATGAAATTTTTTATTTTTAAAACTAAATCAATATGCTAAAATATAAAATGTTGTATACAAAATACAAATAATCGAAATTATATTTTATTAAAAATTAATGAATAGGAGACGAAATAATGAATGAATCAACAATACAATTATTAGCTGACAAAGCAAAAGCTAAAGTTGCATTATTAAAAGAAAGTAAATTAAAGTACATAGTTTCAGCTATGTTCGCAGGATTATTAGTTGGTATGGGATGTATATTAGTATATTCAGTAGGTGGAATGCTATATGCAGAACATTCTCCATTTACTAAGATAGCAGTAGGTTTATCATTCTCATTTGCACTTAGTGTAATATTAATATTAGGATATGAGTTATTTACGAGTAATACTATGGTTATGACAGTAGGTGCTTTAGATGAGAAAACAACTATAAAAGACTGGTTTAGTATATTATCATTTAGTTATCTAGGAAACTTCTTAGGTGCAGTATTAATATCTGTATTATTTGTAGCAACTGGTTTAGCAGATAAAGGAACTGCTATAGATTACTTTGCTTATGTAGCTACAGCTAAAGTAAGTGGAACTGCTTTACAATTATTTGCTAAGGGTATTTTATGTAATATATTAGTTTGTGCAGCTGTATTATGTGCTTATAAATTAAAAGACCAAATGGCTCAATTATTTATAGCATTAATATGTTTATATGCATTTGTAACTAGTGGATTTGAACACTGTATAGCAAACATGACTGTATTTATAACAACTTTATTATCGCCAGGCTCAGTTGGTGTAATAACTGCAGGTCAAGCATTATACAGTACATTATTCGTAACTTTAGGTAATATAGTAGGTGGAGCTATATTCTATGGTTTAGCTACGTATATATTATCAAAAGAAAAAGTTAAAAATAAAGAAGAAGAAATGAGCAAAGCTTGCTAATTTCTATTAATATAAAAACCTTCATTGAATTTATCAATGAAGGTTTTTTAGTAGTATAATTTAATTGATATAATAAATTTAAATAAAATATTATAATCATGGATAAAATAATATTTTTATACAAGATTTAATGAGTAATGGAATAATATATTTAATTTAAATAAAAAAATAACAATTTCATCTTGAATTTATAGTTTTTTACTATTTAAATTGATAGTATAATCTATAAAAATAATATATATAATATGTTTAGGAAAATTTTAAATGTATATTATAAATTAATTGTATTATGTATTTTTTTTATAATATTAAATAGTTACGCAAAAATAGAAAAAATTTGTTGATAACTTAAAAAATATTAACTATAATTTAAATAGATAAATGATTATATGTAAAAAAATGTAAATAATTAGCTGACATAAAAAAATATAATTATAAAAAATAATTATCGATAAAAAATATATTTTATTGATAATTAATTAACGTTTGGGAATATAACAGCTATATTATGAAATCATTTCTTTGCGAATTAATCATAGAATAATTAAATAAATATTAAGTAAATATTTATATTAATAATAATTTTAGGGGGACAGGCAAATGAAATTTTCAAGAAGCATTCATGCAATTGACTCTCATACTGCAGGAGAGCCAACAAGAATAGTTGTGGGAGGAATACCTAATATAAAAGGTAATACAATGGCTGAAAAAAAAGCATATTTAGAAGAAAATTTAGATTACTTAAGAACGGCTATAATGTTAGAGCCAAGAGGTCATAATGATATGTTTGGTTCAATAATAACTCAACCATGTGATCCAACAGCTGATTTTGGTATCATATTCATGGATGGTGGCGGATACCTAAATATGTGTGGTCATGGTTCAATAGGAGCTTTAACTGTAGCAGTAGAAACTGGAATGGTTGATATGGTAGAACCAGTTACTCATGTAAAAATGGAAGCACCTGCTGGGCTAATAGAAGCTGAAGTTAAAGTAGAAAATGAAAAAGTAAAAGAAGTATCTTTTATAAATGTACCAGCATTTTTATATAAAAGAGATTGTGAAATAGAAATGGCTCCATATGGAAAAATAAAATTTGATATTGCATTTGGAGGAAGTTTCTTTGCAATAGTTCATGCTAATCAATTTGGTGTTAAAATTGAACCTAAAAATGCTCAGATATTAAATAATATAGGTATGGAAATGAGAGATATAGTTAATAGAGAAATACCTGTGCAACATCCAACATTAGATCATATTAAAACAGTTGATTTAGTTGAAATATATGATGAGCCAACTCATCCAGAAGCAACTTACAAAAATGTAGTTATATTTGGTCAAGGGCAAGTTGATAGATCTCCTTGTGGAACAGGAACAAGTGCTAAATTAGCTACTTTATATGCAAAAGGAGAAATTAAAGAAGGAGAACCATTTGTATACGAAAGTATATTAGGAACTCTATTTAAAGGTAGAATAGTAGGTCTTGATAAAGTTGGAGAATTTGATGCAGTAAGACCAGAGATAACAGCATCAGCTTATATAACAGGATTTAATCATTTTGTTATAGATGATGAAGATCCAGTTAAACATGGTTTTATATTAAAATAAGCATCTGAATCAATAACTTAATTAAGATTTCAACTATAGCATTTATAAAATTACAAAATAAAATAGGGGGAATCATATTATGTTAAATTTTGTTAGAGTTGTTTGGGCAGCATTAGTAAGTGTTTATGGATACTTCTTTTTTAAAGACTACAAACAAGTTGCAGCAGCTGGAAAATTAGACAATGTAAGTGTAGCAAAAGCAGGGTTTATTGGTTTTATAACTAATTTCTTTGATACTTTAGGTATAGGCTCTTTTGCACCAACTGTTGCACTTAACAAGTTTATGAAAATGGGAGTAAAGGATAGAGAACTTCCAGGATTATTAAACGTTGCTGATACATTACCAGTAATGGTAGAAGCAGCAATACTTACAACAGCTATAAAGGTTGAACCAATGACGCTTATATCAATGCTTGCAGCGGCAGCCTTAGGTTCATATTTAGGTGCTGGTATAATATCTAAGATGGATGAGGTAAAAGTTCAAAAAGCAATGGGAGTTGCATTATTTATTACTGCTGTATTAATGATATTCAAGCAATTAAACTTAATCCAAGGTGGTGGAGATGCTATAGGATTAAGTGGTATTAAATTAGTTATAGGTGTTATAGGTAACTTTATACTTGGAGCATTAATGTCTGCAGGTATAGGATTATATGCACCATGTATGGCACTTGTTTATTTCTTAGGAATGAATCCACAAGTTGCTTTTCCAATAATGATGGGATCTTGTGCAACATTAATGCCAGTTGGATCAATCAAATTTATAAAAGAAGGTGCTTACCCAAGAAAGGCAGCTCTAATAATAGGTTTATCTGGAATGGTAGGTGTATACATAGCAGCGAAATTTGTTAGTAATCTACCAATGGATATATTAACTTGGTTAGTTATAGCTGTTATATTCTATACTTCAACATCTATGTTAATAGCTGCTAATAAAGCTAGTAAACAAAGAGCAAAATAATATGCTAATTAGTTAATAAGTATATTTTAAATAAAAATATGCTACATGTATA
>NZ_JAGHFM010000395.1 GCF_017888745.1 Terrisporobacter sp.
GTGGTATGAAACAAAGGTTAGGCATTGCACAAGCTATTTTAAATGACCCGAAGATACTTATATTGGACGAGCCAACAGCAGGACTTGATCCAAATGAAAGAATAAGGTTTAAAAATTTGATAGCACAATTAGCTAAAGATAAAATAGTAATATTGTCTACTCATATAGTTTCAGATATAGAGTTTATAGCAAATGGGATACTTGTTATGAAAAATGGTAAATTAGTTGAAAAATCATCACCAGAGGATATTTTAGATACTGTAAGAGGCAAGGTACATACATTAAGCATTAGTGAAAGTGATTTAGGGAAAGTTGAAAGTAAGTTTAAAATATCTAGTATGATAAGAAATCATAATGAAATCAACGTAAGAGTAGTTGGAGATAACAAGGATGATATAAAAGAGTTTAAACATATGGAAGAAGAACCAAATTTGGAAGACGTATTTTTATATTATTTTAATGAAAGTGTGAGTATATAGGAGGAGTTATAGTATGTTAGATTTAATAAGATTTGAGTTATATAAAATATTTTCTAAAAAGTCAGTACGTATAGTTTTACTATTAACTGTGTTATTTGCTGCTTTAAATGCATTTGGTCCAAATATAAACGTGAAATCTAAAGGATTAGATAGTATGGATGATGTGTATAGTGTGATGAAAGAGCATGAAGGAAAAGTAATAACACCAGAAGGAATGACTAAAGCAGAAGAAATAATAGAAAATTTAAGTCAAAAAGAACAAAAAGGAGAGAAACTTACTAAAGAAGAAATAGTATATAGATATTATTTATATGATGCAATGATAGCAGATCCCACATATATAGTAAATAATCAATATTATACAATAGATGAGATGAAAGATGAAATAAGTAAGTTAGAAAAAGAAAATAAGATAGATACATATGAATATAAAAATATTAAGTTTGTATATGATAAAGTAAAAAATATAGAAGAAGCAAAATACTACTTTACATCTGGATGGTTATCAACTACTGATTTCAATGTTATAGCAACTTTAATAACGACACTGATAGCAGTAGGATTAGCTACAATATTTAGTGATGAATATCAAAGTAATAGTGCACAAATAGTTTTAAGTTGTAAGCGAGGAAAGAATAAGTTAGTCTCATCTAAGATAATAGCTAGATTAATATACACAGCTATAGTATTTATTATAATAAATGGTGTGTATATGTTTGGAGCATTGCAATTTGATTTTATAGGATGGGATAAACCTTTAGAATTATTTAAATATTATATGATGACTCCTTTTGACATGAGAATTATTGATTATTATATTGCTGGACTGGGAACTAGCTTTATAGGTGCTATGTTATTTTCTTTAGTAACTATGTTAATGTCTTTAATAGTAAAAAATAATATGATATCACTATTACTAAGTTTAGGTATGTATTATACTCCAGCTTTTGTTGGAAGTTTTATTCCAATAGACTCTATAGCAAGAATTTTTAGTGAAATAAATTTAGCAGAAGCTGTAAGAATAGAAGGTATGTTCAAATTTGCGAGTACTTATAATATTTTTGGTAATCCAGTATTATATTCAACTGTATTAATAAGTTTGGTGGTTGTATCTATACCAGTTGTAGTGTATTTGATAAAATATTTTGGGAAAAAACAAGCAATATAGTTATTATCAACAAGGACTTTGTAGCTGGATTATTACTTGATAAAAATAACAAAAAAATGATATGCTA
>NZ_JAGHFM010000247.1 GCF_017888745.1 Terrisporobacter sp.
AAGTTGCTGGTTGTTTACAATTTCAAACTTTGTAGGAATTAGTATTTTTGGAATTACATCTTATAACATAATTTCTTTAACAAAAGATAGCAATTCTCCAATAATATTATTATCTATAATACCGATTATTATGTTAGTTTTAATAGGTAGAAAAATTAAATCTATTTATGGTGAAAATCAAATAAAAATAATTGGTATTTATAGTTTTACATATTCTATATCAATGTTTATTTTATCTTATTTTAGTAGGATAATGATAAGTCTTAATTCTGGACAAGTTCAAGAATACTTAAACGATTTTATATATGAGATAATTTCAGGTTATAGTTATGAATATGCAGACATCATAATGACTTATTTAAATAAGATATATGCTAATTTAAGCGCGGGTGTATACATGGGAAGTAGTTTATTTTTAACTATTATAATTACATTTGTATTTAGTTTTGTATTTGTATTATTAGGTTATAAAACTAAGAAAATAGATAGTATTTAGGAGGAAAGATAAATGGCTAATGTTGAAGATAAAATAGGAATGGGGCTGTCTAAGATTCAAGACGGACTAGATAAAAGTAAAAATAAGGTTGAATTTATGAAAGAAATATCTAAACTAAATAAAGTAGTAGATGATATAAATTCAAAAAAAGCAGATGCTTTATTAGAATTAGGGATATATGTATATAAAAAAGTAAGAGAAGGTATCATAGATGATTCTGATATATTAGAAAAATGCCAAAGTATAGTAGGATTTGATCATATAATATATGAAAATAAAAGAAAAATAGAAGATTTAAAAATAGAAAATAAAGGATTTGTATGTAGTTGTGGTATGTCTTTAAGTTATGAAGATAAATTCTGTGGTGGTTGTGGTAAAAAGGTTGAAATACCAACAGAAAATACAGAGTATATATTATGTAATAGATGTGATACAAATATTGAAGCAGATTCTAAATTCTGCCCTTGTTGCGGAGTTAAAATAAGTTAGTCTGTTGAGAGTTATATTATTTTTAATAAATAAATTAAAAAAATAATGGTCAAGTATATATTAATCCTTGACCATTATTTTTGGAGGATATAAATGAAGAATAAACTTATTTATATAATGATATTAATATGTATTGTAGTAATTGGAAGCGGATGCAATAATTCTAATTTGCAAGAAAATAATAAAAAAAATATAAATCAAAGTAGTGAAGACTCAAAAGAACATGATAAGAATAAAGACTCCATAGTAGATGATAATAGTGAAAACAAAGGAAAATCTGAAAAAGAAGAAGTAGTGCCTACAAATAAAACTATTGTCATAGATCCAGGGCATTCATCAACAGGAACATCAGGACAAGAACCTATAGCACCAGAATCTAGTCAAACAAAATTAAAAGATGGATTAGGGGCAACTGGAGAATATACTGGAGTACCCGAGCATAAAACAAATATGTCAGTAGCATTATTAGTAAAAGAGAACTTGGAATCAAAAGGATATAATGTAGTTATGACAAAGTCAGATGTGGCAGAGTCTAAAAGTAATATTGAAAGAGCTTTTATAGGAAATGAAAATAATGCAGATTTAGTATTGAGAATACATGCAGATTCATCAGAAAATAATAATATAGGTGGAGCATCAGTACATGTTCCAGGTAACAACAAATATACATCTAGTATTTATGAAATAAGTAAATCTTATGGTGAAACAATAATAAATACATATGCACAAGAATTAGGTATAAAAAACAGAGGAGTTATAGAAAGAGATGACCTTACAGGGTTTAACTGGTCTAAAGTTCCTGTTGTTTTAATAGAGATGGGGTTCTTATCTAACAAAGAAGATGATATGTTTGTTAGTAATACTGAAAATCATAGTAAGATAGCAAAAGTTATAGCTGATGGGATATATAAATGTTTTGAATAAATATATATGGGGGCATAAAAATGAGGTTTTGTAAAGAATGTGGAAAATCAGTATCTGACAATCTTCAATTTTGTACAAACTGTGGTTCAAAAATAGAAGATTCAGTAGAAAATAAACAAAATACAACGATACAAACGACACCTAAAAACACTAAATCAAAAGCATCTATAATAATATGTATAACACTTGCTTTATTAGTGTTAGTAGGTATTTTAAGTAAAGATTCCATAATGTATAATTACTATACCATAAGAGCAGATAAAGAAAGTTTGGCATCTAAATCTGTAGAATATTATGGTAAAGCTTTAAATATAAAATATAACCAGGATATAGTAAGTAAAATTGCAAATAAAATAAAAGAAGATAAGGATTTTGAGAATACACTAGAAAGTTTATCTTATACATTAGAAGAAAGTGACTTAGATAAAGTATACTCTGATGTTTATGTAAGTAAGGCTAAAGAAAATTATGAAAATAAGAACTATGAAACATGTTGGACATACTTAGATAAAGCAGAATTATATGGGTATGATGTTTTAAAATTTGAATATTACAATGACCTTATAAAAATAAAAGATAAAGAAGAAGCTAGTGAAAATGTTGTATTAGATGATATTAACGATGAGTATATAATTTCAGATAGTAGTACTAGATATTTAACTGAAAATGAATTACTTAAATATTCTGATAAGCAATTAGCATATATTAGAAATGAAATATTTGCAAGACATGGTTACATATTTGAAAAGGATGAATATAAACAATATTTCTTAAGTAAATCTTGGTATGTGCCAGATCCATACTTTTCAGGTAGTGAAGAGGATCTAAATTATATTGAAAGAGAAAATATAAAACTTATAAGAGAAATAGAGAAAAAATAAATCATTTCACAATAAAAGATATGAGTATCTACTCATATCTTTTTTAGCATTAGGGGAACCTACATAAGAACTATTAAACTCTAGAAAATAGGTCCTCCAATAGATTTATACTATCACCATAAAAAGTAGTAAACTCCTCATTTTTACTATCTGATATATAGAAGTATTAAGAATACAATTGAAACTGTTTATAAAATTAAAACAACATTTTATTATCATAGAACTAAAGTAAATTAATTGAATAGACTATAGTAGAGTATGTTTGTATAAAAGTTGCCATTAGGTTGTTTAAAATTGACGATTGGAGGTATGACTATATATGTTTACAAAAAGTTATATCAATTTATACAATTCAAAACCTTTTTCAAAGAATATTAATTTAGCTATATGTGACCTAACAAGAAATAACAAAGATATATTATCTTCCTACCAAATAGGTTCATCTGTTCAAGGAACTCCTATTTTAGCTGTTGAATTAGGATGTGGAAGTACAAAGATACTTGTGCAAGCAACTCATCATGCCAGAGAAGCTATTAATACAATTTTATTGCTAGACCAGATAAATTACATGGTAAATTTATATAATAATACCGCTGTTGTATTTGGAATAAATATAAGAGAACTTTTAAATCGGATTACATTTATCTTTGTTCCACTTGTAAACCCTGATGGGGCTGATTTAGTTTTAAATGGTAAGGAATTTATTTGCAAAGAATATCAAGATAAAGATTATTTACAAAGAGTGCCTTTTTTGTCTTGGAAGTCTAACATAAACGGCGTAGATTTAAATAGAAATTATCCAACATCCAATCCATCAACTGATTTAGCTAAAAGCCCAGGCTCTGAAGGATACCCTGGACCTTATTATTTTTCAGAACCAGAAACAGATGTACTTAAAACTTTAACTGAATGTTATAACTTTAATGGAACAATATCATATCATTCATCTGGAGAAGAAATCTACTGGTATTTCAATCAAACTAATGAATATAGAGATCTAATTATTGCAAAGAGTATTGCTTTACTAACTGGATATAAATTAATTCCAAAGGAAGAATCTACTACAGGTAATGGCTACAAAGATTGGTTTATAGAAAATTATCAAAAGCCGTCATTAACTATAGAAGTATCACCTTATGTTGGGCCTACAATAGTACCTGATGAAAATTATTGTGCTATACTTGAAAAAAATATAAATGTACCTATTATATTTG
The DNA here is from genome assembly GCF_017888745.1 of Terrisporobacter sp. Classification (GTDB taxonomy): domain Bacteria; phylum Bacillota; class Clostridia; order Peptostreptococcales; family Peptostreptococcaceae; genus Terrisporobacter. The sequence goes on from NZ_JAGHFM010000247.1 coordinate 4,005, forward strand.
CAGATTTAGTATATTTTATGGGAATATAGATAGAAGTGTAACTAAGGAAAAGTGAGGGGTTTAAAAGAGCTAATAAAATAAGATTAAATATAAGTTATAACAAAAAATAAACTAGTTTGTGAAGTAAATTTAATGAACAATATTAATATAATGAGAACCAATGTAAGTTGAAATACATTATTTAATTTGATATAGTATCAATAAACTGAGCAACTTCTCATCGAGTTGACGATGATGAGCCTTGGTAAAACCACCTCCCCTCGAATTGACGAGGACAGGTGGTTTTGTTTTGTCCATTCTAATATTCTATTTACCAACCAAATAGTTTAACATAGCCTATTAAATAAGTTTTTATGATAAAAATGTAATCATACATAATAATAGTAGTGATTATTTTGTCAATTTACAATAAAACTTTTATT
>NZ_JAGHFM010000248.1 GCF_017888745.1 Terrisporobacter sp.
AAGATATAAATTAAGGGAGAGATTATGAACATAATTAAAAATGAGATAAAAAAGATATTTAATCCAATAAATATGATTGTAGCGGCTTTAATAACAATTATAATATGGTTTTTATTTATAAGCTTTAATATAGAGCATTTTCAAAATGGATCTGATATTTATGATTATGATACTAGCGTATATATGCTGAAAAATTACGGAACATCTATGGATGAAGAAGAGTTTAAAGATTTTAAGCTATATAGGGAAGAAAAAATAAAAGAAGCTAATAGATATTTATTAAGTGATGAGGAGTTTGCAAAAGAAAATATTAATAGCTATGAAGATTATATAAAATTCAGGAGCAAAATGGGGTATAATCAAAAAGCAGATAAATTAATAAGTAAAGTAATGTTTGAAGATAATGTAGAAGTATTCTGGGAGTTACAAAGTTTAGACAATCTTATAGAAAGCTATGAAGATAAGGAATTTTTGATAAGCTCAAACTATGAAGAGGAAAGCTCAGCTCAGAAAGCCAGACATGAAGAAATTAAAGACAGTAATGGATTTAATTCTCCTTTAAATTTTATGATATTTAGAAATTACAATAGTTTAATATTTGGAATAAATTTATTAGTCTTAATATGTATTCCTATTTTAATATGTCCTATTTTTATCAATGATAATAAAAATAAAGTGAATTATATTCAATATACTACAAAGACAGGAAGAAAACTTTTTATCAAAAAAGTAATTGCAAGTTTAATATCATCTATAGTTATAACTACAATACACTTAGGGATTTTGTTTACAGTGTATAAATCTAATAATACTTATATGTTCTGGGATTGTAGTATAAGTTCATTTATAAGTGCTATGTCATCTTGGTATGATATAACATTTGGTCAATATATAATTCTGTCGGTGATTTTAACTTATATTGTATCAATTATTACATCTATTGTGACAATTTGTGTATCATCTAGAACAAGTACATATATAAGTGCAATAGGTATTCAAATACCAATATTATTTATATTTGGATGTTGGTTAAAAGCTATTGGGATGGATTATTTAACTACTACTTATTATCCTAAGTATATATTGTATATAATATATGGATTATTAATCTTAATTTCATCAGTTATGCTTATTAGAAGAATTAAAAGAGAGAAAGTATCAGATATATAAAGCCAAAAGCTATATACTTAGACGAAGAATGTTCAAGTGTATAGCTTTTTATGTTAAGAAAATTTTAGAGTAAATGCTATTGTGAAAATTTAAAAATTTAATAAGGTTACAGCAAATACTTATATTTTATATGAATTGTATTAATACGATTTGTATTTATATAGAAAAATATTAAGGGTTATTGTGATACAATCCGTATTGTACTACTATTTATTTATAAAATAAAAATATTAGGGGGTACAATATGAGTAGAGAAGTATTAAATAAAAATTTAGCACAAATGCTAAAGGGTGGAGTAATAATGGATGTAACAAATGCTAAAGAAGCTCTAATTGCACAAAATGCGGGGGCTTGTGCAGTAATGGCATTGGAAAGAGTTCCATCAGATATAAGAAAACAAGGTGGAGTGGCAAGAATGTCAGATCCTAAAATGATAAAAGAAATACAAGACGCTGTAAGTATACCAGTTATGGCAAAGGTCAGAATAGGTCATTTTGTAGAAGCACAAATTCTTGAAGCATTAGAAATAGATTTTATAGATGAAAGTGAAGTGTTAACGCCAGCAGACAATTTATATCACATAGATAAGTTAAATTTTGAAGTACCTTTTGTATGTGGTGCAAGAAATTTAGGAGAAGCATTAAGAAGAATTGGCGAAGGTGCTGCAATGATAAGAACTAAAGGTGAAGCTGGAACAGGGGATGTTGTAGAAGCTGTAAAGCATATGAGAACTGTTACATCACAAATAAGAAGTATTGTATCAATGGGAGAAGAAGAGCTTATGAACGCAGCTAAAGAAATGGGAGCTCCTTTTAATTTAGTAAAATATGTCCATGAAAATGGAAAACTTCCAGTGGTAAACTTTGCGGCAGGAGGAATAGCAACACCAGCAGATGCAGCTTTGATGATGCAATTAGGATGTGATGGAGTATTTGTAGGTTCTGGAATATTTAAATCAGATAACCCTGAAAAGAGAGCAGAAGCTATAGTAAAAGCAGTTACTAACTACAATAATCCTAAAGTGTTAGCTGAAATATCAGAAGATTTAGGAGAGGCTATGAGTGGAGTATCAGTAAGTTCTTTACAAAATGAAGAACTATTATCATCAAGAGGGTGGTAATATGAAAATAGGTGTATTAGCTATGCAAGGTGCTTATAGAGAACATATAAGTATGTTAAAAGATTTAGATGTTAGCATCCTAGAGATAAGAAATAAAGAAGAGTTAAAAGGAATAGATGGATTAATAATTCCTGGTGGTGAAAGTACTACTATGGGAAAGTTAATTAGGACATTAGACTTGTATAATGATTTAAAAGGAATGATAGAAGAAGGTCTGCCAGTATGGGGAACTTGAGCAGGTATGATTTTATTATCAAAAAATATTTATAATGATAACACAAAACATTTAGAGACTATGAATATTGAAGTAATTAGAAATGTCTATGGAAGACAACTTGGAAGTTTTAATACTAAATGTTATATGAAAGGTATTGGTGAAGATATAGAAATGGTATTTATTAGAGCTCCTTATATTAAAAATGTAGGAGAAGGTGTGGATGTATTATCTATTGTTGATGGAAATATAGTTGCAGCAAGACAAAACAATATGCTGGTAACATCTTTTCATCCAGAATTGACTGATGACAACAGAGTACATAAGTATTTTTTAGATATGGTGAAATCAAATATTAATAATAGTTAATTTAATTTTATAATAAAGAAATAAATAA
>NZ_JAGHFM010000249.1 GCF_017888745.1 Terrisporobacter sp.
ACTAGGTTTAAGAAAAAAGTTGGAAAAAGTGATGTACATATAGAAGTTGTTAGAACACCTCATATGTCTAATTTTACAGACTTTAATATATTTGAAACACAAGAGGATGTAAGTTTGAGATATGTGGACTATGGTGAAGCTTTTGGTGATCCAGATATAGTAATTATTCCAGGGACAAAAAGTACAATAGATGATCTTATGTTTTTAAGAGAAAATGGTCTTGAAAATCAAATTAGAGAACTTCACAAAAGAGGAAAGCTAATAATAGGAATTTGTGGAGGATATCAAATGCTAGGTAAAACACTAAAAGATCCATATCATGTTGAAAATGATTTAGAAGAAGTAGAGGGTATAGGACTTTTAGATACAGAAACTACATTTGAGCTAGAGAAAACTACTACCCAAGTAAAAGCTGTTATGTCAGAAAATTTGCATGGGTATTTAGCTAATTTAAATAATAAAGAGGTTAGAGGATACGAAATACATATGGGGATTACCCGTGGACTAGAAGAATGTAAAACCTTACTTACTGTAAAAGAAAAGTTAGGTGAAGAAGTTAGTTATATTGCAGGAAGTGTAAATGAAGAATGTAATGTATTTGGTACTTATCTTCATGGAATCTTCGATGATATAGAATTTACTAGAACAATTCTTAATAATATTAGAGAAATGAAAAATTTAGAGAGAATTGAAAGTAAAGTAGATTCTTTTGAGGAATTTAAAAATAAAGAATATGACAAACTAGCAGACTTTTTAAGAGAACATTTAGAGATAGATAAAATATATGAAATAATGAATGAGCAAGATTAGGTGATATTATGAAAAAAATATTAATTGCAGGAACAAACAGTGGAGCAGGTAAAACTACAATTTCCCTGGGAATAATGCAAGCATTGACAAAAAGAAATTTAAAAGTACAACCTTATAAAGTAGGTCCAGATTATATTGACCCTTCATATCATACATTTATAACAGAAAGACATTCAAGAAACTTAGATTCATACATGTTAGATGATGAAAAAATAAAATATATAGTAAAAAATTCATCAAAGGATGCAGATATATCAATAATTGAAGGTGTTATGGGACTATATGATGGATATGGGATAGATTTAGATGATTGCACAAGTTCCTATACATCTAAATTATTGAAAGCACCAGTAATACTAGTTATAGATGCTAAAGCTATGGCAACATCTGCCGCTGCTATGGTATTAGGATATAAAATGCTTGATACAAATGTAAATATTGCTGGTGTAATTACTAACAATGTAAGAAGTGAATCTCATTATAATATGCTAAAAGAAGCTATAGAAAAGTATACAGGAGTAGAAGTATTAGGTTATTTCCCTCCAAACAAAGAGTTTTCCCTTGAGTCAAGGCACTTAGGTTTAGTTCCTAGTGTGGAAGTAGAAACATTAAAAATTAAATTTGATAATTTAGCAAATGAAATTGAAAAATATATAGATGTTGATAGAATACTTGAAATATCTGAAACAGAGGAATTTGATACTAATTTTAGTTTGGATAATTTTGTTGAAGATAATCAAATGAACAATAAGACAATTGCAATAGCATATGATAAAGCTTTTAATTTTTATTATAGAGAAAATATAGAGCTATTTGAGAAATTAGGTTTAAACATAAAATACTTTAGTCCAATGGAAGATAGAAAACTGCCTAAATGCGATTATATTTATATAGGTGGAGGTTTTCCTGAGATTTTTGGTAAGGAGCTTCATGCAAATAAAGAAATAAGACAAGCAATATTAAATGCTCATGAAAATAATATTCCTATATATGCTGAATGTGGTGGACTTATGTATTTAGGCTCCAAATTAGAAGATAACAATAAAAATGTATTTGATATGGTAGGAATTTTTAATGGATGCAGCAAAATGACTTCATCTTTAAAACGATTTGGATACTGTTTAGGAGAAGCTACAGAAGATACTATTCTCTCTAAAAAGGGAGATATAATAAAAGGTCATGAATTTCATCATTCCATATTTGAAAGTAATGAAAAATGTGCTTATCATATGAAAAAAATTAAAGATGATAAAGTTATTGATGAGTGGGAAGGTGGATACAGTAAAAATAATACTTTAGCAACGTATTTACATACTCATTTTTACAATAATTTAGATTGTATAGCAAAGTTTTTAAACTCTAATAAATAAGGAAGTAAAATAGAATGAATATATTATCAATGTATATAGGATATACTTTGGATTTGATTATAGGAGATCCATATTCATTCCCACATCCAGTAAGATATATTGGCAAGTTAATTAGTAGTGTAGAAAAACTAATAAGAAAAATCACTTCATCTGATAAAGGACTAAAAATAGCTGGATTTTTCTTATGGTTTATAACTGTTGGAATTACCTTTGGGATTACATATCTTGTAGTAAATCTTTTTAAATTTAATAAAATAGCATTCTTAGCAGTAAACTCCATATTAATTTATACCACACTTGCTACAAAGTGCTTAAAAGATGAAGCAGTTAAGATTTACAAAGTATTAAAAACTGGAGATATAGAAAAATCAAGAATTCAACTTTCATATATAGTGGGAAGAGATACAACAAGTTTAAATGAAAAAGAGATAGTTAGAGCTACAGTTGAGACTGTTGCAGAAAATACTGTTGATGGAATAATAGCTCCTTTATTTTATGGATTTATAGGAGGAGCACCTCTTGCCATGGCATATAAAGCTATTAATACTTTAGATTCAACAGTAGGATATAAAAATGATAAATATTATTACTTAGGATATGCATCGGCAAAAATAGACGATATAGCAAACTATATACCAGCAAGAATTGGTTTAATATTGCTATCATTAGGAAGTTTATTTGTTGGATTTGATTTTAAAAATTCATTAAAGATTGGATATAGAGACAGAAAAAATCATAAAAGTCCAAACTGTGCTTATTCAGAAGGGGCAGTTGCAGGTGCTTTAGGAATTCAACTAGGTGGTACAAATATATACTTTGGGAAAGAAGTGTATAAGCCAACTATTGGAGACAAAAGTAGAGAAATAGAAATTGAAGATATTGTAAGAACTAACAAAATAATGTATTCAGCATCAATAATATCAATAATAATATTTACTGCTATTTATTTTTTCTTAAAAGGTTAAATTGAAATTATTAAATTACATCAATATAAATAAATATAGAAAAGAGGAGATTAAGTATGAAGGATTTAGGTCATGGGGCTAATGTAGAGCAGATGGCAACAGTTTTCAATAAAAAAACTGAAGAGATAATAGACTTTAGCTCTAATATAAATCCAAAACTTATTCCAAATTTAGAAAAATATATTTTAGAAGGTTTAAGTAAAAGTACAAGTTATCCAGATATACACTATACTAATTTGAGACGAAATATAGGAAATTACTTAAATCTTGATTCAAAATATATTATTCCAGGAAATGGAGCTACAGAAATAATCTATCTTCTTATGAAAAATATTAAAAAAAGAATAGGAATACTAAATCCTACATTTTCTGAATATGAAAGAGGAGCAAGATTAAATAATTTAGAAGTTATAAATTTTTACTTAGATAAAGACAATGAATTTGCTGTGGATATGGATGAAATAAAAGAAAATATAGATAAGATTGATAGTCTATTTATATGTAACCCTAATAATCCAAATGGAAAAGTAAAAAACATAGAAGAACTTTTAAAAATTCTATCAGAATATAAAAAGTTATTAATTGTGGATGAGACATTCATGGAGTTTGTGAGTAAAGAAGAGGATTATAGTTTAGTAAAATATGTAGAAAACTATGATAATCTTTTTATTATAAAAGCAGTTACAAAATTCTTTGGTATGCCAGGACTTAGATTAGGATATGGTGTTACAAGTAATAAGGAAATAATAGAAGGTATTTATAAATATAAGGAACCTTGGACTGTAAATTCTTTTGCAGACACTTTATCAAATTATATATTTAAAGAAAAAGAATATATAAAATCTAGTAAAGAGTATTACAAAGAAGAACAAAACTATATGATTAATTCATTAAATAAAATTAAGAATATAAAAGTTTATGATACAGACACAAATTTTATATTAATAAAGCTTAAAAATATAAATGCTGAAGAATTAAAAATAAAATTATTTAAAGAAAGTAATATCCTAATCAGGGATGCATCTAACTTTATAGGTTTAGATAAAAATTATATAAGAATAGCTATTAAGAGTCATGAAGAAAATGAATTGATTTTGAAAGAGTTAAATAAAGTATTGGGAGAATAGTATGAAATTTTATGGAATATGTCCAGCTTCCTGTGGTGAGTTTGTACAAGGAATTTTAGATAATGAAGAATACTTATCTTCATATGCAATAGATATGTTTTCTATTGCAACCCTTGAAGAAAAAGTATCAGATATAAATTTAGGTCCTAACAAATCTAGAAAAGCCATAGAGAAGGTTTTTGAAAAATTTAATATTCCACTTAAAGAGTCTAAAAATATATCACTAGATATTAATAGCAACATACCTGTAGGGAAAGGAATGGCAAGCTCCACTGCTGATATTGGAGCAACTATAAGAGCTACACTTTCATTATTAAACAAGAAATTAAATAATGAAGAAATTTCTTATATTGCCTCGGAAATTGAACCAACAGATTCTATTTTGTTATATGAAAATAGTATTTTCAATCCTATAAATGGTAATGTGAAAAGATATTTGTCTTCCTTAGAAAAAGCTAAGGTTATTGTATTAGAGCCAAATGAAATTTTGGAAACAAGTCTAATAAGAAGTAATCCAAGTTATTTAGAGAAGAAGTTGGAAAATAGGGATATTATAAAAAAATCATTCAATTTGTTAGAAGAAGGTTTATATAAAAATGACTTAAAAATAATAGGTAAAGCCTGTACCTTAAGTAGTTTAGCAAATGAAAACATACATAAAAAACCATATTTAAATGAAATAGTTGATATTTCAGAAAAAATGGGAGCTTATGGTGTGAATATTGCTCATAGTGGTACAGTAATTGGAATGTTAGTCGATGATAATATTGATTATGAAAAAATTTTAAGACATCTAAAAGGTTTGGAACTAAACAGATATTATAAAAAAATACACTTATCAAAAATTATAGGACAAGGGGAGAGGGAGGAAATAGAGTGGAATATATTAAAGACCCTAAAATGATAGAAGTAAAAAGTTTTGAAATTATTCAAGGTATCATTGATGATATTAGACCAGGATATAAGTTTAAAAATGAAATAGAAGAAAAAATAATTAAACGATGTATTCATACTAGTGCTGACTTTGAATACTTAGATATTTTAAAAATTTCACACAGTGCTGTTGATAGCATTATAGATGCATTAAAAAATAAATGCACAATCTATACGGATACTAATATGGCACTTAGTGGAATAAATAAAATGAAATTAAATGCTCTTGGATGTGAGTACAAATGTTTAGTTGCAGATGAACAAACTAAAGAATTAGCTAGAGAAAAAGGAATCACAAGATCTATGGCAGCAGTAGAAATTGCTATGAATGATGAAGGTAGAAAAATATTTGTATTTGGAAATGCACCAACTGCTCTTTACAAAACTATAGAAATGGTCAATGAAGGTGGCAAAGTTGATGCTATAGTAGGTGCACCAGTAGGATTTGTGGGAGCAGCAGAGTCTAAATATGAATTAGAAAAAACTGAAATTCCTCATATAGCTGTACAAGGTCGAAAAGGCGGGAGTAATGTAGCTGCTGCAATAATGAATGCAATATTATATGCAATGTAGGGATAACAATGGAAGAGTATGTATATATTGATGGAAAAAAATATAAAAGAGGATATACAACAGGTTCATGTGCAGCAGCAGCTTCAAAAGCATCTGTGTATATGCTTTTAACTAAAGAAAAAGTTGATAAGGTAAATATAGACACACCAAAGGGTATACCTTTAACATTGAGTGTTAGAAATATAGAAATTAGTGATGATTATGCAATTTGTTCAATTGAAAAAGATGGTGGAGATGACATTGACGCTACACATAAGATGAATATATTTGCAAAAGCAGAGTTAATAGATAATTTAGATAATGAAGATATTATTGTAACTGGTGGAAAAGGAATAGGTCTAGTCACTAAGAAAGGATTAAGTGTAGAAGTTGGTAAGCATGCAATTAATCCAGTTCCTATGAAAATGATTAAAAGTGAAGTTAGAAAAATTTTAAAAGAAAAAGAAGATTTTATAGAAAAAAATAAATCGATAAAAATAACTATTTTCGCTCCAGAAGGAGAAGAAATAGCTAAAAAAACTTTTAATCCTAGACTGGGAATAGTTGGTGGAATATCTATTCTAGGTACAACAGGGATTGTGGAGCCAATGAGTGAAGAAGGTTGGAAGAAATCTTTATCTATAGAATTGGAGATGAAAAGATCCCAAGGTTTAGATAAGATTATTCTAGTACCAGGAAATCATGGTGAAGAATTTATAAGAGAACATTTAAAAATAGATAT
>NZ_JAGHFM010000250.1 GCF_017888745.1 Terrisporobacter sp.
ACTTATTTCTGCTGCTATACTATTAAATCCGTTAACTATTTGGCCTTTATATATAAATCCTCCACCAACTCCAGTTGATAAAGTTATATAATATACACTTTCACAATTTTTTGCTACCCCAGCCATAGCTTCTCCAAATCCTGCAACATTTGCATCATTATTAACTGCTACCGGTAAATTAAATTTGTCCTCCAGATATTTCTTTATTTCAAAATTTTCCCATCCAATCAAATTTGGTGGATTAATAATTATTCCTTTTTTTAAATCTAAAGGTCCTGGGCATCCTACCCCTATAGATTTAATATTATAGTCCATCCATCTTTTATTAATTTCTTCGTACAAATTATCTAAGTTTACAATAGGACCATCATAAACTTTATTTTTCATTTTAAATTTTTCTAAAATAGTATAATGTTGATTCATTATACTAGCTCTAATATTAGTTCCCCCAATATCAATTCCTATATAATAATCCATTTCATCCTCCAAAAGGTTAAATTCTCTCACTAAATTTAATACTATTCTAATATGATCATCTATATAGTTAATTCATAGTATTATTTTTTATCTTAATCATTGCCATAAAGTATATCAAATACTTCTTCATTTGATTTAGCATCTAGCAATAATCTACATATGTCATCATCTGCTAACTTAATACATATACTAGAAATTACTTTTCCTTCTATAATAATATCTCCATCTTCTGGAACTGCGAAAAGTATAAATAAACTTACAGGCAAACCATCTACACTTCCCCATTCTATTTCACAGTTAGTTTTTCCTACAACAATCGATGCTTTTCTTACGTATTTAGATTTCCCATGAGGAAGGGCAATATGATTTCCCAAACCAGTTGAACCTGCATGTTCTCGTATATAAACATCTTTTAAAAAACCATCTTTGTCATATATAATTTTATTTTCATATAATATATCTGTTAATTCCTCTAATACACCTTCTCTAGTAGTAGACTTTAAATTTAAATCTATAAAATTTTTATCTAGTACACTATTATTTTTCATATGAATTTTCAACTACATTATTTAATAAGAATTCTTCTATATCTTTTTCTCTTTCACATTCTAATATATAGTTTACATATTTTCTTGAAGTATATAATCTATATATTGAAAGCAAGTTTTCTTTCATATAATTATAATCATTACATAAAAGATAAAAAGAAATGTCTTTATTTTTATTATCTATAGTAGTAATTAACTTATTAGGCTCAGATTTTTTACTTATATATATATGAAAATAATTTGATAAACTAACTCGTTGTAAATTATTATTTTGTTTTATAAATTTTAGCTCTTTAATATTTTTATATTCACAGTTTAGGAATATATTTCCCTTTATTTCTTTACCTAACCCTCCCAAGTCTATATTCTTATTATTAATAGAATTATCCATAAGTATATTTTTAATATTCTTTATATCACTATCCATCAATAATGAAGAAACCACTATATAAATTTTATCCTTTATATCTATTTCTACTGTAGATACTATAAAATCTATATCATCTTTATTTATTTCATTTAGTTTATGTACTGACACTGTATCAACTATAGTCCACTGGGGAAAAGCTTTTTTCAACCTTGTAGATAACAATTGTGAAGTTCCATAACCACTATGACATACCACTAAAACTCGTTTATTACTAACAGTTCTTTCGAGTGCAGCTTGGAAGTATGTAGCTAAGTAAGATATTTCATCAATACTTATCTTATTAATATCATAATATTGCGACATTATATTTATTGATAATATACATAATCCAAGAATTTCACTAAATTTATCCTTTATTTCATCAAGTAATGGATTTTTAATTTGTATATCATATTTTAATCTATTTAACATTGGTTTGATATGTAATAATAATCCTTTTTGTAAGAGTTCATCTTCTTTTAAATTTGTATTAAGAAACTCTGACATTATATCTATGATCATATTAGTAAATTCTTCACTATTATTTATATATTTTCCAGACACAGATATATTACTATCTAATGTATTACCAAATCCTGAAGATGCTATATATTTATATATATAATATATCTCATCATTACTAGTTGAAACGCCATATCTTTCATATATTTTATCTGCTAAAATTAATACATTTTTATATACTTTTTCATTTAAATTATCAATTGATTTTATTTTATCTTCATTTGATTCTATTTGATTACCTTCTCCCACTCTTTTTAGACATATTAATATATGAGTAATCAAATTTATATAGTAAGGTTGACTTATGACATAATCTAAATTTTTTTCAAGTTCCTCAATTATAGTCTCCACAAATATAATTGAATCTGGATCAAATATTTTTAATAATGCAGAAAATGTGGATATGTCAAGCCTTGTAAACTCTGGTATGACATAATCATCATCATGCCCATCTAATATATCTTCAAGCAACTTTGCTATCGATTTTCTTATATCCGCTTCTTTACCCAAAATTCTAGTACCTTCTAGAGTTTTGCTTAATATTACATTATAACTTTTTAGCCATTCCTCTATATATTTGAAGTCATTAACAATTGAGGTTTTACTTACATAGTACTTTTCTGATAATTGATTTATTGATGTACTATCATTTGAATTTAGTAATAACATTTTCAATATTTCTACTCTTCTTTGCTCTACTGATACATTATTTTTATTCTTTAAATTAATTTTCAAGTCATTAATTAAATCTATATTTGTATTAGCTTCACTATCTATTAATATTCCATGTCCCCTTTTTGTCTTTATATCAATATTAAATCTACTAATATATTTACCAATTATCTTTAAATCTTTTTGTAATGTCTTATCTGATACATTTAACTTTTCCGTAAAATACTTTATTGCTTTGTAGTCACGCTCTTCTAGCATTAACTTACCAAATTCAACTTGTCTTGATATAAGTATATCCATATAAGCAGCCCCTTTGTTTTATTCTATTATTAGTATATTATCACAATCTAAACTTGGAAAAAATACTAAAAAACTTCTGTTTTATAAAAGAATTTATAGCATACCCTATATCATTTAAGTATATAATTTGTTTAATTTATTAAATATAATTTTACCAAAATAAAAGATAGCAGATAAAGTTATCAACTATCTTTTATTTCCAAAGAAAATATATTAAATTTATTTAATTATTAGTATTTTATACTATTAGAAACACTTAGCTTTGTCTATATCATTGAATAAATCCATTTTATACTCTATCACTTCTTTACATGCCTCTATACATGGTGGGTATATAGCATTAGGTTCATACC
>NZ_JAGHFM010000396.1 GCF_017888745.1 Terrisporobacter sp.
ATACCATCATCACTACCGTTGGCATAGTGTATCTAATTAAAGAAGTCATTGTGACTTTCTTTTCCAATGAATTTTCCATGACGACCTCCTTGAATTTAATCTTAACTTAATATATAATAAACTATCCTGTAACAGGATAGTCAATAAGGAGGATTATATAAATTGAAAGAAAATAATACAAAATATTTCTCTACAGGTGAATTCGCTAAATTGTGTAAAGTTAACAAAAAAACTCTTTTTCATTATGATGAAATAGGATTATTTAAACCAGAAAAAGTAATGGATAATGGCTATAGATATTATTCTACGTACCAATTGGAAGCCTTTAATGTAATCTCTACTCTAAAAGATATTGGTGTTCCTCTCAAAGAAATAAAAGAATTTATGGATAAAAGAAATCCTCAAAATATAGTAGAGCTTTTCCAATATGAAACTAAAGAAATTGAAAAAGAAATAAATAAACTTAAAAGAAGACAAGAAATTATTTATAACAAAATTAATATTATAAATGAAGCGAAAAATAAAAAAAGTGATATTTTTATAGAAAAACAAAATGAAGAATATCTTGTTATTAGTAATCCTATAGATAATACTAAATATCCTTATGACATGAAAACTTATATGTCTCACTTAGATTATTGTTATAGTAATGATTTAAATATTGGATATCCTGTAGGATCAATTAAAAGTAAATATGATTTAGAAAATAAAAATTATTATGATTATAGTCACTATTACACAAGGGTAAATAAAAACTGTGACTCCAATAATATAATTGTAAAACCAAAAGGAACTTATTTGGTTGGATATTTAAAAGGATATTATGATAAAGCACCTATACTTTATGAAAGTTTATTAAAATATATAAAAGAAAATAATTTAACTATTATAGGTTCTTCATATGAAGATGTATTAATAGATGAAGTTGCCGTGAAAAATAAAGATGAATATGTATTAAAAGTATCAATACAGATTGAATAACAAGTATATTTACTCAATTACTTGTATTAAAATTAACAAATATTCTTATCATATATTGTTAAATAAAATTTAATTATGATTTATTAATATATAATTTCCTCAAAATGAAAAGCAGATAATTATTAGCTCTTAACTACTAACAATAATCTGCTTCTATATTATCTTAATATTAACTTTAAATGCTCTTGTAATATGTGTATACCAGTAGTATTTTCTCCACCTCTTGGTATTATTATATCTGCATATTTTTTCGAAGGTTCAACAAATTGCTCGTGCATTGGCTTTACAGTAGTAACATATTGAGATAATACTGATTCAACACTTCTTCCTCTTTCTTTTGTATCTCTTAGTATACGACGCATTAAACGCTCATCTGCATCTGTATCTACAAATACTTTTATATCCATTAGATCTCTCAGTTGAGGGTCTTCAAATATTAATATACCTTCTACTATTATAACTTTTTTAGGGTGAGCAAGAACTGTCTCACTTGATCTTGTATGCTTTGTATAATCATATACTGGAACTTCTACTTCATTTCCAGCTTTTAGAGATTTAATATCTCTTATCATTCTTTCAGTTTCAAAAGATGATGGGTGATCGTAATTTAGATTTTTTCTTTCTTCTAGAGTTTTATCATCATTAGCTTTATAATAGCTATCATGGCAAATTAGCTCTATATCATCTTTAAAAAATTCTTTAATATAACTTACTATAGTCGATTTTCCTGATGCAGTACCACCTGCTATACCAACAATGCTCACTTTATTCATATTAACTTCCACCTACTTATATATTTCATTCGTAATTTTATTTTTCTGTTATTTCAAAATATACATACTTTTAACTAATTTAAAAGTCCGTTAATTATCTATATCTGCAATATTTTATCATATTTTTCAAAATAATTCACATGGGAAAAATAACCATACAAT
>NZ_JAGHFM010000251.1 GCF_017888745.1 Terrisporobacter sp.
ACCTTTTAATAAATCAATAGTCTCAATTCCTTTAGCTGTTTTACATTGATGGGTTAATAAAAATGTAGCATAACCTTCTATGGCAGAACGAATCTGAAAAATCTCTATAATTTCTTTTTCAGAAAATTTATGTAACCTAAATCCTTTACTAGGGAGTATATCTATAAAACCTTCTTGTGATAGTCTTTGAAGAGATTCCCTCATAGGAGTACGAGATATTCCTATTTCTTTAGATAACTTTGTTTCTGAATATATTTCATTTTCTAAGAATTTACCTGATAATATCATGTCTTTTATAAAATCGTAAGCGTATTTTTGTAATTTTGTTAGAGATAAATTGGACATGTAAAAACTCCTTTTTTATATTTTTATTTATCTTAATATAAAGATTACATTAAACTAAATATTAGGTCAATAAGAGATGGGAATTTGTTAAAAAAACTACTATTCTGTTAAAAAAACTACTTTCAAAAAAACTGTTGACCGGTATACCGGCTGTGATTATACTTTAAGCATAAATACAAAAACGTTTTCAAAATTAAAATATAAAGCAAATGGAGAGGTATATTATGAAAAAGTTAGGTTTTATAGGATTAGGAATTATGGGGAAACCAATGGCTAAAAACTTATTAAAAGGAGGATATGACTTAGTTGTACATGATTTGAATACAGAAGTAGTCAATGAGCTTGTGGAAGATGGAGCAGAGAGTAAAGGTTTATTAGAAATAGGTGAAGAGTGTGAAGTTATATTTACAATACTTCCAAATGGAAAAATAGTTAAAGATGTTTTATTTGGAGAAAATGGTGTTACAACAAAAATAAAAAAAGGAGCTATAGTAGTTGATATGAGTTCAGTGACCCCTACTGAATCTAAATATTGTGCTGAGAAATTAGAGGAAATAGGAGTTGGATTTATAGATGCTCCTGTAAGTGGTGGAGAACCAAAAGCGATAGACGGAACATTAGCTTTTATGGCAGGTGGAAAAGAAGAAACATATGAAAAGGTAGTTCCTTATTTTGATGCAATGGGAAGTTCGGCAATACTTATAGGACCAAGTGGTAGTGGTAGTGTTACAAAGCTTACAAATCAAATTATAGTTAACCTTACAATAGCAGCAGTATCAGAAGGTTTTGTATTAGCGGCTAAAGCAGGGGCAGATCCTGAAAAAGTTTATCAAGCTATAAGAGGAGGACTTGCAGGAAGTACTGTACTTGATGCAAAGGTGCCAATGATAATAAATAGAGATTTTAAACCAGGTGGAAAAATATCAATAAACTTAAAAGATATAAAAAATGTAATGAGTACAGCTCATAATATAGATGTTCCACTACCTATGACTAGCCAACTTTTAGAAATAATGCAGGGATTAAAAGTTTCTGGAAATCTAGATGACGATCATGCATCAATAGTTAAGTACTTTGAAAGATTAGCAGGAATAGAAGTAAGTAAATAAAGAATTAAGTAACTAATTTAATACAGGAGGAAGAAATATGCTTACAGGATACGGTTTATTAATTGCATTTGCAATTTCCATTGTGGTTTTACTAGCTTCAATAATAAAATTTAAAATGAATCCATTTTTAGCATTACTTTTAACATCAATATTAACTGGATTTTTAGTTAAAATGCCTATCAATGAAATATCAACAACAATATCAACAGGATTCGGAAGTACACTAGGAAGTATAGGTATCGTTATAGGATTAGGGATAGTATTTGGAAATGTGTTGTCTGAATCTGGAGCCACAGAATCGATAGCACAAGGATTAATAAAAAAAACTGGAAATAAGAATAGTGCTTTAGCAGTATGTACATCAGGATTCTTAATATCTATACCAGTATTTATGGATGCGGCATTTGTTATAATGATGCCTATAATAAAGTACATAGCAAAAAGTACTAAAAAGTCATTAATGGTATTTGTATGTGCATTAGGAGTTGGAACAATAGTAGGGCATGCTTTAGTTATACCAACACCAGGACCTCTAGCGGTTGCAGCGAATGTTAATGCGAATGTAGGATTTTATATAATGTACTCTATAATAATAGCATTTCCAGCAGCATTAGCTGGTGGATGGATATATGGAAAAGTATTTGAAAAATACCCGGCATATGAAGATGAAAAATCAAGCCAATCATTAGTAGAAGTTTCACTTAATAGTAGTGAAGTTGTAGTTGAAAATGATGTTGAATCAATAGAAAATAGTGAAAACCCAGGATTTGGACTATCATTATTAGCATTACTTTTTCCAATCGTATTGATATTAGTATCAAATATATCTAATCTATTTTTAATAGAAGGTAGTTTATCATATAATATAGTTGCATTTTTAGGTGATAAAAATATATCTATATTGCTTGGAATAATAGTAGCTATATTTATTCTTAGAAAATATTTAAATAAAAATTTAGGAGATATAGTAATTGAAGCTGCTGAATCTGCAGGGTTAATATTACTAATAACAGGAGCTGGTGGAGCTTTTGGTAGTGTAATAAATGCAAGTGGAATAGGAAACTTCTTAGTTGAAACTATGTCTGGATTAAATATATCTGTTATAGTATTAGGATTTGTACTAAGCGCATTACTTAGAATTTCTCAAGGATCAACGACAGTTGCATTAGTAACAACATCATCAATACTTGGGCCAGCAATAGCAGGAACAGGGGTATCACCAATATTGGTTGGTTTAGCAATATGTGCAGGAGGAACAGGATTATCTCTTCCAAATGATTCAGGATTCTGGGTATTATCAAGATTTAGTGGATTATCAGTAAAAGATACATTAAAATCTTGGACAGTTGGTGGCACAATAGCTGGCTTTACGGCATTTGGAATAATATTATTAATAAACTTCATAAATACAATAATACCATTGCCTGGATTATAAAATTCAAATTGTTAAAAAGGGAGTATTAATTATGAGAGAAGTTAGACCAATAGAAGTAGATATATTAAAAACTTTTAAAGAAGTAGATGAGAAAGAAGTAGATAGATTATTAAAGGAAGGATTATCGAATTTAAATAGAAAAATAGTTGTATTAGATGATGATCCAACAGGAGTTCAAACAGTACATGATATATCAGTTTATACTGATTGGGAAAATGATAGCATAAAGTCTGGATTTGAAGAAGAAAATAGTATGTTTTTTATACTAACAAATTCTAGAGGATTCACTGTACCTCAAACAACAGAAGTGCATAAGACAATAGCTCAAAATATAGTAAATATATCTAAGGAATTAAATAGAGGTTTCATAGTTATAAGTCGTGGAGATTCAACTATGAGAGGTCATTATCCTTTAGAAACAGAAGTATTAAAAAATGAGATAGAAAAACATCTAGGGAATTCATATGATGGAGAAATAATAATGCCATTTTTTAAAGAAGGTGGTAGATTTACAATAAATAATACTCATTATGTAAGAGAAGGTGAGATGCTAATACCAGCAGGAATGACTGAATTTGCAAAAGACAAATCTTTCGGATACAAATCCTCGCATATAGGAGATTGGTGTGAAGAAAAAACAAATGGAGAATACAAAGCTTCTGATATAGTATATATTTCATTAGAAGATTTAAAAGATTTAAATATAGATAAGATAACAGAACAACTAAAGAGTGTGAAGGATTTTAATAAAATAGTAGTAAATGCTATAGACTATGTAGATGTAAAAGTATTTGTGATAGCTCTTATAAAAGCTATAAATAGTGGCAAAGAATTTATGATAAGAAGTGCAGCAGCAGTTACTAAAATATTAGGAGGAGTAAGTGATAAACCATTACTTACTAAAGAAGAATTAGTATCAAAAGATAATGAAAATGGAGGAATAGTATTAGTTGGTTCCCATGTAAATAAGACGACAATGCAATTAGAAGAGTTAAGAAACTGTAAATATCCAATTGAATTTATAGAGTTTAATCCACATTTAGTTTTAGAAGAAGGTGGTTTAAAAAAAGAAGTTGAAAGAGTAATTGATATAGTTGAAGAGAAAATAAAAAATGGAAATATAGTTGCAGTATATACAAAGAGAGAATTAGTAGTATTAGATACAGATGACAAGGACAAACAGCTTATGATATCTGTAGAAATATCAGATGCAGTTACTAGTATAATAGGAAAACTTAATGTAAGACCAAGTTTTATTATAGCAAAAGGTGGAATAACATCCAGTGATGTTGGGACAAAAGCTCTTAAAGTTAAAAGAGCAAATGTAATGGGACAAATAAAACCAGGAATACCTGTATGGATGACAGGAGAGGAAAGTAAATTTAATAATATGCCATATATAATTTTCCCTGGCAATGTTGGAGAAGTAAGCACACTTAGAGAAGCTGTAGAAATATTAATGGGATAATCAAAAATAAAGTTTATGAATAATAAAATAAGTTAGTACTTAGATAGTATATC
>NZ_JAGHFM010000252.1 GCF_017888745.1 Terrisporobacter sp.
AATCCCCTAAAATGTAAAAATAGATGGGTTCTAAATAGAACACATCTATTTTTTATTAATAATTTACCCTTTTATATCTACCCTTTTATGTATTTTATCGTAGCAATATTCTATTATTTCTTTTCTTTTAATTATACCAATAAAAGTTTTATGATCATCTATTACTGGTACGAAGTTTTGGTTTCTAGCTTTAGATATCAAGTCCTCTATATTTGCCTCTATTGAAACAGGATCATTATCTTTTCTTCTTTTAATTTTCTTAATTGGCATATCTTCCATTGTTTTAAAATCTAGAGTTTTTTCTTGAAAATTATCTTTTAAAGTCCATAGTAAATCGCCCTCTGTTATAGTTCCTACATATTTTCCCTCACGAGTTAGTATAGGAATAGATGAATATTTATGATACTCCATCTTTTCTAGAGTTTGTCTCAATGTATAGTCTTCATAAATAAAAGCCACTTCACTCTTTGGTGTTAAGAAAAATAATATATTCATTAATACTACACCTCCAAAATTAACTAGCTAATTTTTAAAGAGAATTTATTCTCTATAGTAATTTTATCATATTTACTTAATAATTTAAATTTTTATTTTGAAATTCATATTAAAGGGTATATAATATATGTACATTTACTTAGGAGGCAAAATATGAATTATCAATTAGAACTAAGAAATATTTTAGATAAAATTTATGATTATAAAATATATAATATATTATTAAAAAAAGACATAGATAAGCTTAATGAAAATAATATAGACCATATAAAATCTTTACTAATTAATGAAGAAATATACTTAGGTAGCGATATGCATGATTTTATAATAAATTTAATTTCAGAAGGATTTGAAGGATATAACTTTAGAAAAACTATTTCTATTGTCCATAATATAACTTATCCTTTACTTTATGATGAAAACGGAAATACGTTAAAAAACTATACATTTACTAATTTCGCTAAAAAATTATGGGAAGAAAATACTCATGAACTACTAATTACAGACCTTTATAGCATGTTTAGCCAAGAAGATTTTATAAAATACATTAATGATAATATGAATAAAATATGTAGTGATATTCTTATAAAAGTAAAAGATTTTAAAAATAATAAAAATATAACTATACCTTTTAAAGATATAAGCAAATTATCTAACTCTTTTAAAAAAAGTATTCTTGATGGTAAATTAGATTTTTCTTATGCTATATCATACATTGATATGGACTTATTAAGAGATGATATGATGAAGAATGTAGTTGATTTAGATTTCTATGATGAGTTTGATAAATTAGAAGATGATTTAGAAGAATGTTTAGAAAAGTTCTTTAAGTATAACAATGAAGAATTATTAAATACATTAGTTAATAAAGATGGTTTTGAATTAGTTGAAGGTATTGGACTTGTAAAAAATAAATAAATTAAAAAAAAGCCACACTAAAGTGGCTTTTCTTTCACATATGACTAGATATTACTAATATTTCTTTACTAATTAATACTAATATATATGAATTTTAATTATAATCTTACTACGTTAGCAGCTTGAGGACCTTTTGCACCTTCAACTACGTCAAATTCTACATTTTGTCCTTCTTCTAATGATTTGTATCCTTCACCTTGTATAGCTGAGAAATGTACGAAAACATCTCCTTCACCTTCTACAGATATAAATCCAAATCCTTTTTCATTGTTAAACCATTTTACTACACCAGTTTTCATTTAATTAAATCCTCCTAAAAACACACTTTAATTTAGCTGCCTTATTATGCAACTTTAACCTAACTTTAACATATATACATAGCTTTGTCAAATTTATTTATTTATATACCATATTTATGCTTATTTCTTTTAAAAATTTATTTTTAATAATTTACCTTTATAAAATGGAACCTTATTGCTTTATCGCTCCAGCCTAAATCCCAAGGAACAAGAAGTCTATCTGTATTATGACAAGTTACTAAAGGATAACCTTTTGAATCATGTCCTGTAACAGTTGATACATGTGTTATCCTACCTTTTTTCTCATATCCTACAAAATCTCCAGGTCTTAAATTATATGCTTCTTTATATACTTCTTCATAACTACCTTTAGCTATATAACTTCCTCTACCACTATTTACTATATAATTTTTAAATCCTTGAGCATTTACCCAAGCCTTAGTAGCACTTCCATTTTCATAATTCCAAATTTCATTTTTCTTAAATCTTCCACTTTCATACATAATTTGAGATGCAAAGTTTGCACAATCTCCACCATCACAGTTAAAGTCTCTGTATTTAGGATTAAACTTCAATCCATATTCTTCATCTGAAGCTGCACCACAATATCTATGAGCATAATCTATTGCTTTTAATTGCTCTTTTGTTAATTCTGGATATATTGGTTGGTGACCTGTTATATAATTTTTTATATCCTCTGACTTAATATTCTCTAAATTTAAAGAATCAGCAAATGGATCTGTATACCATTCCTTTGTTATAATATAGTTATCATCTTTTATTTTTACATGAAGGTAATGATATGTACCAATTCTAAACATATTTTCTTTTTCAGGTTCATTTTCATAAGAATATTTATATTCTGTTGAAACATCACAAATGATTCCGTATAAGTTCTTTTCTCTTTCTCTTATCTTTTTAAGTTTAACTTTCGTCTTTATATCATTAAATTTTACACCTTGTTTACTAGACCAGTTTTCTAAATACTTCATTTTCATGACTTCATGTTCATATGCCCAAAGTCCGAAATTTATATCTGTATCATAAAGCTTTTTTAATATTTGTTCATTTTTTTCTAAAATAGCCTTATTTCTATAATCAAAAAGATTCTCAAGAAGTAATGTATATTGCTCACTTATTTCTTTAGGATTTTCATCTTTATATTTATAAACTTCCTCCATCATAATTTGATCATCTTCATTTTTACCATAAGATTTATTTGCACAAACAAATGTAAAAATCAACGTTAACACCAAAGTAAATAAAACTTGCTTAGTATACTTATTTTTGTATATCTTCAAGCATTACACCTCCCAATAGAAAGTACATCAATTTTAATATAACTTTAGTATATCCAATTACTTATAAATAATTTTATCATTATATCTATATTTATAAATAAAATTGTCATAGTACATTTTTTGATTTTATTTTTTTATATAAAATAAATACAATTTTATTTTTTTTATAGTAATATAAAATAGTAGTAAATTTTTTATAAATAAAATGGAGGTTTATTATGATAAAAAAAGTAGCTGCTATCAATGATTTGTCTGGAATTGGTAAGTGCTCTCTAACTGTAGCCCTTCCTATATTATCGGCTCTTAAAGTGCAATGCTGTCCTTTTCCAACGGCTATATTATCAAGTCAAACAGGTTTTAGTAAATATACTTTCTTAGACTTGACTGATGAAATGGAGAATTATTATAATACATGGAAAAACTTAAACTTAAATATAGATACTATTTGTAGTGGATTTTTAGGATCTATTCATCAAATAGACATTGTTATTGATTTCATAGAACAAAATAAAAATGCTTTAGTAATTGTTGATCCAGTTCTAGGTGATGGGGGTATTTTATATCCTATTTTTGATAAAAATACTTGTTTAAAAATGAAAGATTTAGTAAAGCATTCACATTTAATTACTCCAAACTTAACTGAAGCTTGTCTTTTAACTAATAAAGATTATCATGAGGATTATAATGAAGATGAATTAATAAATATAGCTAAGTCTTTATGTAAATTGGGACCTAATAAAGTAATCATTACAGGAATTATAAAAGATGATAGAATTTATAATTTATCTTATGATAGTATTAAAAATAAATCTTTCTTATATGGATTAAAGTATGATAAACGTTCTTATAGCGGAACTGGAGATATTTTTGTTTCTATTATATCAGGTCTTATAACAAATAATTTTGATTTAGATTTTGCTGTAAAAACTGCTTCAGACTTTATATATAAATGTGTATCTTATACTTCTACATATGAAACTGATAGAAATCAAGGTGTCATGTTTGAAATGTTTTTAAATGATTTAACATCTATAAATAAGTAAACTTGTACTTATATAATTTTATTAAAACGTATAAATATTTTATTAATATTTATTCTATATCCTCTTTTAAGTTTATAAAATAATAATATAGGCTTAAAGGAGGATATTTTTATGGATATAAATCAAAAAGCTAAAGAACTTGCTTATTACATTAAGGGTACAAAAGAATTCAAAAATATGAATAGATATAAAGATGAATTAGAAAAAAATAAAAACCTAAAAAAACACTTAAATACTTATCTTAGTAAAAAAAATCAAATATACTCTAAATATAAAATTGATGAAGCAAATAAAAGAGTTTCCAAATTAGATAAAGAATATATAAATTTTTTTAGTAACCCTCTAGTTACAAACTATATGAATAGTACCAATGAATTCAATAGTATGATGAAAAAAATTTATTCCTCTATTGAGGGTGAACTCCTAAAATAATATTTTAATAATAAAGTCTCTCATATTAAATAATATGGGAGATTTTTTAATTTATATAATTTGTACATAAGACTTAAATTACATTACTCTTATTTTTATAACTCATTGTTAGTACGACTTAATTTTAAAAGTTTTCAACAGTTGCAATCTCAATATAAATTCTTTTTATGTAAAAAAGGAACTGTAATAGTAACAGTTCCTTTCTATGATTACTTATTAGTATTTTTAATTTTTCTTTGTATAAATTTAACTATTTCAACAATAGGTATAACAGTAAATGATATTAATAAAGATACTATATACTCAATATATGAAATATGCTCAAATCCAAAAGCATTTGATAAAAATGGTAAATAAATTACAGCAGTTGTTAAAGCAAGAGAAATAGCCATTCCTCCCCATAAAAATTTATTTTGTCCCTTTATAGAAAATATTGATTTTCTTCTAGAGCGAAGGTTAAAAGAATGAAAAATTTCTGCCATAGACATTGTTAAAAATGCCATTGTCATTCCATCTGGACTATTAACAAATTCCCAAACTCCGCTTTCCATATAGTGCCCTACATAATAGGCTATTATTGTAATTACAGCTATCATAATACCTTGCCATAAAATATCTATAGCCAACCCACCAGAAAAAATACCTTCTTTTTTGTCACGAGGGCTACGTTTCATTATATCCGCTTCGGCTTTTTCTGTACCAAGAGCAAGAGCTGGGAAACAATCTGTAATTAAATTAATCCATAATAAGTGTACTGGTTTTAATATTACAAATCCCATTATTGTTGAAAAGAATATTGCAACTACCTCACTTAAATTTGAAGATAGCAAGAATTGAATTGATTTTCTTATATTATCATAAATCCTTCTACCTTCTTTTACTGCAATTACTATAGTAGCAAAGTTATCATCAGCTAAAACCATATCTGATACATTTTTTGTTACATCAGTTCCTGTTATTCCCATACCTACCCCTATGTCAGCACTTTTTATAGCTGGAGCATCATTTACACCATCTCCTGTCATAGCAGCAATTTTACCTTTTTTCTTCCATCCATTAACTATACGAACTTTATGTTCTGGTTGAACTCTTGCATATACTGAATATTTTTCAATATTTTTATCAAACTCTTCATCACTCATTTCATTAAGAGCAGATCCAGTTATAGCTTCATTAGAGCTATTAATAATTCCAAGTTCCATTGCAATAGCCACTGCTGTATCTTTATGATCACCAGTAATCATTATGGGTCTAATACCTGCGTTATTACATTCTTTTATTGCATCTACAACTTCTTCTCTTACTGGATCTATCATTCCAGTAAGACCTATAAAAATAAGGTCTTTTTCTAAATATTGGCTACTTATTTCCTTAGGCATATCTTTATATTCTTTCATAGATGCACATAGTACACGTAATGCTTTATCTGCCATATGCTTATTTTCTTTTAGTATTTTTTCTCTATCTTCATTAGTCATCTCCTCTATTTCATTATTTATTAATATTCTATTACAACGTTTTAATACTTCGTCTGGTGCACCTTTTGTATATTGCAAATATTTATCTGATTTAGTTTTATGAATTGTTGTCATCATCTTTCTATTTGAATCAAAAGGAATTTCTGAAACTCTAGGATAAGATCCTTCTAAATCATTTTTATCTATTCCTATTTTATACGCATAGTTTACCAAAGCACATTCTGTAGGTTCTCCAACAGCAAAAGTATCACAAAGCTTAGCATCACTAGCTAAAGTCATTGCTTGTGCTAATAATTCTTCATTGTCACTAAAATAACTTACTACTGTCATCTTATTTTGTGTTAAGGTTCCAGTTTTATCAGAACAAATAACCTGCGCACATCCAAGAGTTTCAACTGCAGTTAATTTCCTTATAACTGCACTTTTCTTTGACATATTTGTCACTCCAATGGCTAATACTATAGTAACAACTGTAGCTAACCCTTCTGGAATTGCTGCAACTGCAAGACTTACAGCCACCATAAAAGTATCAATAAAAATTTTACCTTCTATATTGGGATATGATTTAGCTAGAGTAAATAAAAATATAAAAATGCATATTCCTATTACTAAAAAACTTAAAGTCTTGCTAAGTTGATTTAACTTATGTTGCAAAGGAGTTTGACTTTCTTTTGTATTAGAAAGTATATGAGCAATTTGACCCATTTCAGTATTCATACCTGTAGCTGTTATCACAACACATCCACGTCCATAAACTACTGAGCTACCCATATAAACCATATTTTTTCTATCACCTAATGCTATATCTTTTTCATTTTCACCTAAACTTAAAATATTACTTATCTTGCTTACAGGAACAGATTCCCCTGTCAATGCAGATTCCTCTATCTTTAAACTTGCACTTTCAATAATTCGTCCATCTGCAGGAATTGCATCACCTGCCTCTAATAAAACAATATCACCAACTACCACTTCTTCACTTTTAATTGAGACTTGTTTGTTATTTCTTATAACCTTGCAAGTAGAAGATGTCATATTTTGAAGTGCTTCTATAGCTTTTTCTGATTTATTTTCTTGATATACACCTAATACACCATTTATTATAACTACGATAAAAATAATAAATACATCTGTATAAGATTCGTTTGCGTAGTAAGCAGTTATACCTGAAATAATTGCTGCAACTATTAAAATAATAATCATAGGATTAGTTAGCTCTTTAATAAACCTTGAAAATAAAGATATCTTTTTCCCTTCTTCAAGCTTATTTATACCATTTTTTCTTAATCTGTCTTTTACCTCTTTTTCACTTAATCCTTCTTTACTACTTTTAAGATTCTCTAAAACCTGTTTATAAGTTAGTAAGTATTCTCTCATTTTACTACCTCCTTTTTAATTTCTATCAAACTAAAAATGAGACTTATGCATAGAAAGATCTATACACAAGTCTCATTCATTAAGGTAAACCAGACTGAAATCAGTCAAGATGTTGATTTACCGCGCACACTGTACGGAATTACTCCCTTGTGAGTAATTATTTTTATTAATATATTCATAGTATATTATTATGTTGATACTTTTAGAACAAAATCTATAAATTTTATATAAAAATAAAAGGTAGAACATAAATATTCTACCTTCTTACTTAGTTTTATTTTTATAACCTTATTTATTATAAGGCATTGGTTGCATCATTTGTTGCATATACATATAGTAACTCATACACATATCATCATCCTGAGCTGGATATGGTGACATCATGTTATCATCCAATGATGGATATTTATTAGTGAAGTTACCCATACATTGCATTGGAGCCATATTATACATAGGACTTACATAAGTTGAGCATGGCTTTTGAAAACAATTATTTTTTTCTACATCAATATATATTATTTCATCTTCACAAGAACATGTTTTTTCAACTATAGAATCACAAGTATTCATAGAAACGTTATTACAAGCATTCATCATAGGTTTATTACAATTGTTCATCATTGGCTTATTACAAGGACTCATCATCGGTTTATTATAATGATTCATCATGGAATCATTACATCCACAAGTATTTTTCATTGTTTTTTGATGGCATTCACAATCATTCATAGTTGTATCTTCTAATACACAATTACTTTCACAAGTTTTTAATTTATTTCCACATTTATTTATCATTTCTTCACATTTCTTAGAGTTTTTTTCATATTCTTTTATCTTGTCCCCTGCTGTTTTGTAACATTCTAAAGCTTTTTCATCAAACTTTAATGCTTGATTATATAATGCCTTAGCTTTTTCATTACAGTTCTCTGCTTTTTCATATAAACATTTAGCTTTTTCACAGTTTGCTTTGGCTTCATTTTCTATATTTTCAGCCTCTTTGCTTAAGCATTTTGCCTTATGTGATAACTCTTCTGCTTGTTGCATTAATTCTTTAGCTTTACATTCATTTGCTTTAGATTGATTTTCACAATTGTTAGCGCTTTGTAATAGGCTACATGCTTTTTTTGATAATAATTTGGCACTCTTTTCACATTCCTTAGCTTGATTAAATGTTTGTGTTGCTTCAGCTTCATATTTACAAGCTTTATTAAATAATTCTTCTGCTTTCTTAGCTAACTCAACACATTTATCTACACATGTTATTTCGTAATCTCCACAAGGACATTCTACATAACAATCCATAGTTTTTTTATTAGTAGGACATGGTTTACAAGATGATATAGGTTCACATTCTACTGGTTTTGTGCAAGGTTCACAAACATTACAAACTTGGTTTTGAGAAGTACAAGAGCATGATTGTTTTTTCTTTTTTTTCATAATAAGTCAAACTCCTTTTGTTGTTATTTATTTCATAAGCAATAAAACTTATGTTGCTAATATAATTATATGAAAAGCCTTAAATGTGGTTACTTTTTATCTAGAAATTAGATAAAATAGAAATATTTTATAATGAAAAAGACAATACAAGTTTTATTTAACTTATATTGTCTTTTTCAGTACTTATCTAAAATTTAAGTTTAATGCATTTATATTTATTTTATATTCATCTTGTAAGTTTTGATTTAGTATAGTTTTAAATTCTTTTATTAATTCATAATCATCTCTATACTTTGTAACATTCAGTAAATAGTCATTAAATTCTATTCCCTCATAAGTTACTACATTAAAATTAAAATTATATTTATCTAATGGTAAATTTAAAAATACTTCACTTTTATAAGAATCTATTATAAGATTTTTACTTATTGGAGTATCTGATTCTATTACAATGCTTCCATCCTCAAGATTATCTCCTTTTATAGTAACTTTTTTAGGTATATATTTTTCTACATCATAAAAACTAGAATCGTCAGTGGAAATATCTATGTTATTAGAATTTATATTAACCTCATCTATGCCAAATAATTGTGATAATTGAAGGGATAAACCAGTCTTAGAAGTTAAATCCAATAACTTCAAATCTTTTATAGTATTTGGTATATATATACTTCCTGAATATGTTTTAAAAATGCAACTATCTAAAAATACATCTTCTTCAACATCTAAATGTCCACTCTCTGTTATTACATTTATATTTATATCATTTGGTACATATATTAGTATAGTATTGCTATAATTTGAAAAAATATTTTCTAATCCTTTATTGACAAGATCATCTATATTTTTAATTTCTTCTTTTTTTGAATTTTTAATTTCTTCTATAATTAAACCTTTATCTTTTTCATTAATTTTTATACCACTATTTTTATAAAGTCCATTACTTTTTATTACTACTTTATCAGAGGAACTTTTTAATATGTTTACATTTGCATATTTAGTATTAATACTTAAATTATTTATATTAATATTCTTTTCATAAATGACTTCTTCCTGATTAACTTGTTCTTCATAATCTTGTAATTTATTTATGAAATAAGGCATAGAGAGAAATCCAGACCACACAGATCCTATAAGTCCTACTATTATTAATATAATAGCAAAAATAGATAGCTTTTTATTCATTCTCTTTACCTCCTTGATTTTTATTTAAGTTTATTTCTTCTTTTCTTATATCTGCATCAACATATATTTTTCTAGTTTTTATCCAATTAATGTATCTTCTATAAACTTTTCTCATTAGTCTTACTACAAATACAAATATTTGCCATGAAAGAATTTGAAATCCTATAAATGCCATTGATATAAAAATGAAAAAACAAGATATCTCCGGTGATGGCCATGTTACACTAATCATTAAAGGTATAGCTATTACAAAAAAAATCAAGCTTATAATTAATACTGCTGCCACAGCAACCATAAATAATATAATGCTAAAAGCAGGCATTATTAATGCTAAAGATAATAAAAATAAAATAATACTTACAGCCTTATTTGATAAACTTCCCTTTTTTTGTGAATCAGGTGTTAATTTTTCTTCTATATAGCTTTTACTTCTAAAAAACATTTCTTTTGTTTTGTTTTTTAAATTTATATATGTTTTTTCTATTTTATCTTTTTTATCATCACTATCTTTATCTTTTATTTGACTTATTAGGTCATTTGCTATAGACTTAGGCGATCCAAGTGCTGCTATAGTTTCTAAATCACTCTTTCCTTCTATTTCACCATCTACAAAATACTCTTCGTAATCTCTGATTATATCGTTTAACTCATTTTCTGAAAAATATTTTTTTAAATAATCTCTTAATATCTCTAAAAACTCTTTTCTATTCAAAGTAATTACCTCCTTCATCATTTAATATAAGACTAACTGCATTAACGAAATCATTCCATTCAATTATCATTTTTTCTAAATAGTCTTTTCCACTAGGCGTTATCTTATAATACTTTCTTGCTGGACCTTCTGTTGATTCTAATATATATGATTCAAAGTATTCATCTTTTGTAAGCCTTCTTAATATAGGATAAATAGTGCCTTCATTTACATTAATTACTTTAGATATACTTTGCACTATTTCATATCCGTACATATCTTTTTTAGAAATGAGCGTTAATACACAAATTTCTAAGACACCTTTTCTAAACTGAGTATTCATCTATCTTCTCCTTTCTATTGTTATATTTAACTTAAATTATAATTTATCATATTATAAAAATTAACTTAAGCTACGTACTTGTACTTTATTAAATATATGAAATTATATTTTTATCTACTGTGTAATATACAATACCTTGTTAAACTTATTATATAGTAACACAGTACTATGTTAAACACAATAGATATTTTATTAATTTTTTCTTACAAAAATATAAGCTACAAGAAGTTCTTGCAGCTTTAAAATTTATAAAATATACCCTAGATAAAAGTTGTATCCGAAAAAACATATACTCATAATAACTATTATACGCTCAATTAATACTAATATAATCTCTCCTAATTTAAGTGGGATTACAGACTTTTTTATAAAAGGAATAAAAAAAGAAAATGATATACATTGTAAAGATATGACTAAACTTAATATTAATTTTGTTATGTAATATGTATCTTCTGATAAAAGTTTTATCCCCAATATGTTATTAAAAAAAGACAAATTTATTATATTAGACATTAAATCATTATTCGGTAATCCAAATATACTTATAATCATATATGTGAAATTATTGATTAAATTAATTATTGGAATACAATTATAAATTATATTACTTATAAAAAATATAACTACTACTATAGGAGTTAATTCTATTAAAAAATAAAAGGCATCGTTTAAATAGTACATGGAATATGATAATAAACTTTTCTTCTTTCCTTTAGATAAATGTTTTTTTATAGCTGTATTTAATTTATTTTTTCTGCAATTTATATCTTTGTATCCTGATTTATAAAAATAACTTTGTTTTTTCTTATTTAAAGGATAAATCCTACAAACAATAATATTGCAAATTATAAGAAGTAAAATCTCTATCACTACAAATTTAAAAGTATTAATCCCAACTTTATTACATAAATCTGAAGTCAAAGTGAAAGATAAAATAGAAAAATTTAGTATAGTTATACAAGCTTCTCTTTCTCTTAATTTACCATCTTTGTATAATTTATAGGTAATAAAAGCTCCACAAACATTATCTACAAATATATATACTAAAAAATTCAAAAATACCTTACCACTTACTTTAAATATTTTTTTCATTATTTTATGTGTATAAGCTTCAACAATTTCTATTAGTCCATATTCTAAAATTAAAGGCATAAAAATTGATGATATAGGCAGCAAAATAACTAAATTTAAAATCATATCTTTCATAACAACAATAAATATATCATCTATAAAAAATAATTCTTCTCTTCCAAACAAAATACATGTTAGTATTATCAAAGCAAATACTCTATTAAGTAATGATAAATTATTTATAAATGTTCTTTCTTTTGTAAAAAATTTTTTCAAGGTAGATAGTGTAATAAATAGTATGAGTGATATATCTATAATTATTGATAACTTATTTTCAGCCATATATGAAAAATGATAAATTAATGTCTCAAATTGATTGTTTATTTTTATAGGTATAAAAAATATTATGATTCCCAAAGATGAAAATAAAAACATTTGTATTATTTTAAAAATATCATTGCTATCTAAATAACTATTTTTTTTAATATTTTCCATAAATTCACCTCTCTTCTATCTTTACCATCTGCACCTCACATTCCTTTATTTTTGTATAAAAAAAATTCGCTTACCTTAAGCCACTGTGTGGCGCTCCACTTCATGTCGCCAACAGCTTTGCCCGTTGCTCAAAATTCGCTTCGCTCATGTCGCCAACGACTTCGTCCGTTGCTCAAGTAACAAAGTTGATAGTTATACGTTATACACGAAACAGATAACATATAATTTCCTTACAATAAAAAATAATATTATTTATCATTAATCTATTAACATTGATTATAATTAAATACAAAGGTATAATACTATAAACGAAACTTTCTTTTTGAGGTGATTATTTGAGTGAAACACAAAGTAAAAAAACAATATTAATATTAACAGCTCAGTTTGGTGCTGGTCATATTAGTGCTGCAAATGCAATAAAAGATTATATTTTAGAAAAGAATGAAAATATAATCGTAGTAATCGAAAACTTTATAAGTGCAAGTGTTCCTCGTATAAATAGACCAATGGTTAAAATGTATGAAAATAATACTAAATATGTACCTGGACTTTATAATTACTATTATTATTTAAAAAAATCATTCAATTCAAAATACGATATATCATATAAAATATATACTCCAAAATTGGCTGAGTACATAAAAAGTATTAACCCAGATTTAATTATTTCTACTTTCCCATGCGCTGCAGCTTGTGTAAATGATTTTAATACAAAAAATCCTGACAATAAAATTCCATCTTTAACTGTTATCACTGATGTTGTAGATAGTTTAGAATGGGTGTTTCCAACTACTGATATGTATTTTGTTCCTTCATATGAAATAAAAAACAGATATGTTCAAAAGGGAATGGATCCAAGTATATTTAGGGTAACAGGAGTACCTATAAGCAAAAAATTTTCTTGCGATAAAAAAGTTCGAGGTAATAAACTAAGACTTCTTCTTCTTGGTGGAGGTAGAGGTTTATTTGATTTCGATGAAAATTTTATGCATTGGTTAGACGATTACTTAAATGAGTATAATAATATTCTAGATGTAACTATAGTCACTGGCAGTAATAAAAAACTTTACGAGCATTTAACTGTGAAAAAACCTTTATATAATATAGTTGTTAAAGGATATGTAAATGATATGCCTAAATTAATTAAAGAATATGACTTAATATTAACAAAATCAGGTGGTGCCACATTATTTGAGGCTATAAGTTCAAATACACCCATAATAGTAAAAAATCCAAAAGTTGGACAAGAAATTGAAAATGCTAAGTTTATCAGAGATAAAGGTATTGGAATTTTATATGACAATGATGAAAATTTAAAAGATATAATAAAATCTTTATTAAAAGGTGAGTTAAATTCTAGGATAGAGTTTATGGAAGAAAATATTTCTTACTTTAAAAAGACTATACACCCAGAAAAAATTGCAGACTATGTTTTTGAATTAATTAATAACTAAAAAAGATAACAAAAAATTGTTATCTTTTTTATCTAAAATTATTAAAATTTATAACTTTTCCTTTATTATTATCGTTTAAATTTTGACCTGGCTTATTTGTAAGAATTTTCAATTTTTTAGATTCACTTACTAATTTTATTACTTTATATACTATTCCTCCTAAGAAACCTAATCCTATTACCCTGCTAATAAAGTTTAAATATGAATTTGAATTACATTCATATGTCAATATATTTAACACTCTTATTAATGAAACTGATATTAAACCAGTTTCTATCATAGCTGATGTTTTTTTTATTTCATTTGCTATTGACTTTTTCTTTGAAATTTTAATTATCATTAAACTATTTCTATTTAATGCTCTTAGTATATCTTTAATAATTATAATTCCAATATCTTTATTAAAAATCTTTAAAGATGGTATAACTAATGCCCCTATCAAAAGTATACATGTATTATAAAAATATATCACCCTCCCATCTTGACTTCCATTATAAATAAAATATGATATAAAAATTATAAAGATAAATATTCCTGTTGTATTGATTCTTTCTTCTTTTATTTTTGTGTAGATAGTATAAAGAATGGATATGAATATAACTCCCCTAAATGTATGCCATATATTAGCAAATATATTTATGTTAAAGGCTAAAATTGGAATTAAAATATATACTAGAATGTCCTTGACAAATCTATATTTCATTCATTACCTCTCCCCTCAGTATAATAAAATTAGATAATATACTCATTATAAATATATTATCTATACCTTCTATAAATTATCATTTAATTCCTCCTTATTACACTATAATTTTCCACTCTTTTCTTTATATTATGAATTTTTTTAATTTTTTGATAATTAATATATTAATATAATATTCTTGTAATCAAAAAAGACAGATAATCATTATCTGCCTTTTAGAATAAATATTAATCTACACAATCTAAAGGATTTTGTAATTCATCATTTACAATTACTTCAAAATGCAAGTGATTACCTGTTGAATTTCCTGTTGAACCTACTTTTGATATTACTTGACCCTTCTTAACTATATCTCCTTCTTTTACAAGAATACTATTATTATGAGCATAAACAGTTATTTTGCCATCAAAATGTTCTATTTTTACTAAATTACCATAGCCATTAGCATTATTTGCATATATTACTATTCCATCATCACTAGCTAATACATCTGTATTTTTAGGTGCAGGTATATCAACCCCTGAATGGAATTTTAATGTTTTACTTATAGGATGGATTCTATAACCAAATTTAGAACTTATATATGTATAATCCTCTAAAGGCCATTGCCCTTTTATATAAGTAGTTTTGCTATTTTCTAAAGTATTTACTTTGTCTATTTTAACATCTTTAATCAGATCCTCTTCTAATCTTTCACACTTGTTTAATTCTTTTTCAAGAAATATTTTAATAACTTTTGCTTGATTTATTTTTAGGGTATTTATATTTACTTGTCTTATTAAAGCATCAGAACTTACTAAATAATTATTTTTTGATTCTTTATTTTTAATTATATTTTCTAACTCATTTATTCTATTGTTTAAGTATTCTTCTTTTTCTTGATTAGATATTAATTCATCT
>NZ_JAGHFM010000371.1 GCF_017888745.1 Terrisporobacter sp.
CATCAAGTGGTATATCTTCAGGCTCAATTGATACTTTTGTATCTATAGATATTTTTTGTGATTGTATAGCTTTTTTCAACAACTCCCAAGACATAGGATAAGATAAAAGTTGTTGTGCATATAATACTAAATATCCTCCATTAGCTTTTTGTAATGACCCTGCAAAAATTTTAGTGAAATCAGTTTTTACATTACCATTATTGTAATCGTATTCCACCTTTCCGAAAAGTTGTGATGGACTTGGATTAGTTTCTACTATTATAGGAGCGTAGTCATTGTCTTGATTATCTACAAATAAATTAACTGAGTATTTCAGAAAGCTATCTTTACTAAAGTAATCTCTTAATTCTTCGTCATCTAAATAAAATAATTCTAAGTTTTTTAAAATATCTTCTCTTATATTATCAAGATACTCATTAATTTTTTCTTCACCACTATACCTTTCCTTAAGTTCCTCAATATGTGGATCTATAACTACTCTTCCAACTTCCTCTTCTACTTCTTCTATTATATCTCTTATTTTTTCTTCTATTTCTCTAATTTGGTAAACTATTTTTATAGCTACACCTTCTAGTTCTTTCTTTACTTTAAAGAATGCTTCTGAAGAAATCTCGTCTTCAAAATTTTCATCTAAAGGAACAAACACCATTCCTACTTTGCTACTTTTTAGTTTAAACCCTTTTTCTTCTCCATAGTCTTTTATTTTTTTTACTAATTCCTCTTTTTGCAGTTCATATTGTTCTAGCAAAGAATTTTTATTTATTTCATATTCTTCACTATCGAAAGCTTCTTTTATCTCATCAAATAATCTATCTATCATTTCATCAATATCTTCTTTGAATAATTTTCCTATTCCCCTATCTACACTTATTACAATGGGATTTCTTTGGTTGTCAAAATTATATACATAACACCAATCTTTATGTTGGCTTCTTGTTTTAGCATATTCATCCAATACTTTCATTGTATAAGTACTTTTACCTGTTCCAGGGTCACCCGCTATATATATGTTATAAGCTGGATTATTTATTCTTAATCCTAACTCCATTGATGCAACAGCTCTTTCCTGTCCTAAAATATTTTCTAAAGGTTCTATTTCTGATGTATTATTGAATTTTTGCATATTATTCCCCTTTCTATCTGTTAATAATTTATATAAATTTTCATCATGCTCTTTCATAGACTTTATAAATTATATGTAACTAATATCTTCTAATATCCATTATTAATTTTTATAAAAATAAAAAATCGTTTTGCTTAAGATCCTCCATAGTTGATCCACTTCATATCACCAACAGCTTAGCCAATTGCTCAAGTAATAAAGTTGAAAATTAAAAAGTCTATGAATTTTTATTTCATAGACTTTTCAAATACTATATCCATATTACGTTTTATAATTTTTCTACCTCTCCAACTAAAAGCTCTATCACCATATCTCCTCTTAAACTCTTTATTAGATATGGAATTAATTTCTTCTTCATCTAATTTAGTAATTATATTATTTTTAAACTGCTCTATTTTTGTTGATTCTATATTTTTATTATGAGGACATACATCTTGACATATATCACATCCAAATATCATTTTATTATCTTTTATTTTTTTCATTTCATCTTCTGACAAATCCTCCTTCTTTTGTGTTAAATATGATAAACATTTCTTAGGATCCATTTTATAATTTCCTTCTAAAGCATTTCCCGGACAATATTTTACACATTTATTACAATTCATACATGTTTTATTATTAGGTTTGTCATATTCTAAACTTAGATTATTAACTATATATCCTATAAATACATAAGATCCATATTTATCAGTTATTATATTATTGTTAATTCCGTAATACCCAATACCTGATAAATAAGCTAAATATCTATCTACTAATGGCCCATTATCTGTAAATATTTTATATTCAAAGTAACTTTCTTGATTTTTTATTTCTTCGCATATTTCTGTAAGTATTTCTTTTACAACTAAATGATAATCTCGTCCATAACAGTATTTATATATATTAGATTCGTATTCATTTCCTAAATAATAAGGAAAAGCACATACAATTATAGATTCAGCATTCTCCATTATTAGTTTTGGGTTCGTCCTCTTTTCTAAATCAGGCTCTTCCATACCAGTTATTAAACCCTTGTTAACTTTATCTTGTAATACTTCTTTTAAATCATAGTATGGTCCAACACCTGCAACTCCAACAGTATCTATACCTCTATCTTTAAAAAACTTTATTATTTTCTCTTTATCCATAAAATATCCTTTCTTTAAATCCTCTTTAGTTTTATAATAAACTAGTGATAAGGAAGTGATAATTTGATTAAACTAACAATCCCAGGC
>NZ_JAGHFM010000253.1 GCF_017888745.1 Terrisporobacter sp.
GGGTAATATGAAAGCATTTAAGATACTATTAAAAATCTTAATAAGCATTATAAATATACTTAATGAAGAAGGATTTAAGCTATATGATGCGGATAACCAAGACTGGTATATAAACAACATTAGATATAACGAAGATGATGATAGATTATATTTTGATACAAGGAAGGATAAATAAATGAAATTATATGAATTAACACAGAATTATTTAAACCTACTGGATCTATTAGAAAATCCAGAGATACCAAAAGAAATTGTTGAAAGTGCTATTGCAGAAATACAAGGTGATTTTGAAGATAAAGCAGAGAATATCGTTAAGTTAATTAAGTCTATAGAAGCAGATATAAAAGGATATAAGGAAGAAGAAACTAGATTATCTGCTAGAAGAAAAACTTTAGAAAACAAGGTAAAAGGACTAAAGGATTATTTAGAAGTATCTATGATAGCTTTAGACAAGAAAGATATTAAAGGTAAGATATTTACTTTAGCAATAAAGAAAAATCCTCCTAGTGTTATTATAGATGATTTCAACATACTTCCTATGGAATATAAAAAGATTGAAGAGAAGGAAGATAAGAAAAAGATTAAAGAAAGTATTGATAATGGTATAGAAGTACCAGGAGCAAGAATTGAACAGAAGGAAAGTTTAAGAATTAGATAGGAGTGGGAAATATGAATGAAGATAATAAACTTGCATTAATAGTTAGGCTTGGATTAACTCTAGAATACCTTAAAAATGGAGATTATGAAGGAGTAGACAAGCAGTTAAGAAGTCTTATGTATGAGATAGAAAAAGGATTAATAATACCATTCTAGGAGGTGTAGTATGGAGAAGTTAGTTTTTAGACCATTAAAGGAAACTGAAATAGATGTAAGAGTACAAAGCGTTACTGAAAAAGGCTGTATATTGCTTTTATACAAAGATGCTCGTTGCGATATGAACATCCTTGATGAAACAGTTGGACCTATGAACTGGAAAAGAGAGCATACAAGAGATAATGCTAATTGCATAGTTAGTTTATGGGATGAAGAAAAGTATCAATGGGTAAGTAAAGAAGATACAGGAACAGAGAGTAATACAGAAAAAGAAAAAGGACAAGCTAGTGATAGTTTTAAAAGAGCATGTTTTAATTGGGGAATAGGTAGAGAGCTTTATACTAGTCCATTTATTTGGGTAAAGAAAGATGATTGCAATATGTATTCTATCAAGGGCAATAATGGCAAGGATATATGGAAATGCAATGATAAATTTGAAGTTGAAAAAATAGCCTATGATGAAAATAAAAATATAACTGGGTTATCTATTAAAAATAACAATACTAAGAAGAGAGTATTTCTTATGAAACCATAGGAGGTATGAAATGGCAGACAATAAAAAATACTATTACTTAAAAATAAAAGAAAACTTCTATGAAACAGAAGATATGAAGATACTACAAGCTATGGATAATGGGTATTTATATTCAGATATACTAATGAAACTTTATCTTAAATCTTTAAAAACAGATGGAAAGTTAATGTTTAAAGAAAATATTCCTTATAGTCCTAAGATGATAGCAACTATTACTAACCATAATGTTGATACTGTAGATAAAGCTTTATGTATGTTTAGAGAATTAGGCTTAATTGAAGTATTAGATAATGGAGCAATATATATGTTAGACATTCAAAGCCTTATTGGTAAAAGTAGCTCTGAAGCTGATAGGAAAAGGGATTATAGGAATAGAATAAAGGAAGAAAAAAAGCTGTTATTAGGAGAAGGGGACAAATGTCCGGACACTTCTGGGACAAGTTCGGACGAACGTTCACGAGAGATAGAGATAGAGATAGAGACAGAGTTAGAGAAAGAGATAGAGAGTAAAAAAGACATATGTCGTCAGCTGTCGTCGTCTTGGACCAGTAATGGTTATGGAACTCTTAATAAAACTCTATTAGATAAATTACTAGCAGATGTAGAGATTTATTCTATAGAGTGGGTAACTAAGGCTATAGAGATAGGAAATCAAAGAAGCAAGAGAACTTATTCTTACCTTAAGGGTATCCTAGAGAACTGGAAAACGGAAGGTATAAAAAATCAAAAGGGCAAGAATGAAATTCAAGAAAGAATTGAGAAAGGAGAAGATCCGTTCTAATGACTAAGAATGAATTTATGGAGTATGTAAGTTACTTAGGAAAGTTATTTAGCTTTGAACCTACAGCGGATAAAGAAGTATTAGCAGCATGGTACAAGCCTTTTGAAAGAGTGCATATAGATATAGCTAGAGAAATGGCTCAACTTTATCTTAAGCAAGAAACAGGCAGATTTAAATTAGCTAAGCTATTAGAATTTAAAGATGTAGCTTTAAGAGGCAAAGTCTATAAAGAAAGTACTGAAAATTGTAAATTATGCAAAAATACAGGATTTGTAATGTTAGAGAAAAGAGATAACGGAAAAATATATGAGTTTTGTAATAGGTGCATATGCAAGATAGGACAATCTTTAAATTCTAATATTAAGACAGTAACAGAAGCCGATTTGACAGAAAGATATAAAGATTACAACGATATTTATAGATTAGAGAAACCGAGATTTGAAAATATAGATGTACAGGAATTTAAAAAAGAGAAAATAGGAGGATTTGTTTGATGAAAAATTTTAATTGGGAAGAGTTCAAGAATGGAGAAATAGCAGTACATTGCGATACAGAAGAAAAGGCTGATGATTTTCTAAAAGAGTGTGAGAAAAGAAATATAAAATGGATAGGTGGGGATAATGCAACTCACCATAATCATTACTCTGTAA
>NZ_JAGHFM010000397.1 GCF_017888745.1 Terrisporobacter sp.
AATAGGGGGTGAATAATTTGGCAATAAAATCTTTTAAACGCTATGAGAAAAAATTTCTAATATCAAAAATGCAATATGAACAATTAATTTCTAGACTTTCACAATATGTAAATTCTGATAAATACTGTAAAAATAACAATACATATAGCATATATAACATCTATTTTGACACTAAAAATAATGATGTCATCAGACATTCTATATCTAAACCCTTTTATAAAGAAAAGCTTCGTCTAAGAAGCTATAAAACACCTACTAGTTTAGATGATATGGTATTTCTAGAGTTAAAAAAGAAGATTAATGGTATTGTAAGCAAAAGAAGAGTTGTTCTTACTTTAGGTGAAGCATATGATTTTGTTTATAAAAATATTAGACCATTAAGTGATGACTATATTAATAATCAAGTAATCGATGAAATTCAATATTACTTAAGCAAAAATAAAGTTTATCCTACTGTATATATTGGCTATGAAAGAAATGCCTTTTTTGCTAAAGATGATCCAGAT
Organism: Terrisporobacter sp.; assembly: GCF_017888745.1. Classification (GTDB taxonomy): domain Bacteria; phylum Bacillota; class Clostridia; order Peptostreptococcales; family Peptostreptococcaceae; genus Terrisporobacter. Next base: position 507 of record NZ_JAGHFM010000397.1, read on the forward strand.
TTTAGGATAACTTTTGATTCTAGGGTTTTAACAAGAAGAACAAATTTAACCTTAGAAAAAGGTTGCTTTGGTGATGATGTTGTAGGAGAAGGAAGATATCTTATGGAAGTAAAAATTCTTGGTGCTATGCCACTTTGGTTTACAAGCATATTATCAGACTTAGAAATTTACCCTACACATTTTTCTAAATATGGCAATGAATATATGAATTATTGCTTAAATAATAAAAAAATTAGAATAGGAGCTAAAACATGTTAGAAACAATAATAACAACTACTACAGGAGAATCTTTTACTCTACTTAACACTCTAAAAGTTATAGGTACATCTGTAATTCTAGGAGTTCTTATAAGTCTTGTTTATATGAAGACATCAAAAAAATCTAGTTATAATTCTGGATTTAGCACAACTTTAATAATGTTACCTGTGATAATATCTATAATTATACTTTTAGTTGGTAACAATGTGGCTAGGGCATTTAGTTTAGCTGGTGCATTTTCAATAATTCGTTTTAGGAGTGCACCTGGAGAACCAAAAGATATTGCATATGTATTCTTTACTCTAGCTATAGGCCTTACTTGTGGTATGGGATATATTACTTATGCTGTAATATTTACAGTTATATTATCTGCTGTAATGATATTATTAGATATTACTAAATTTACTGAAGCAAAAAATAAGCCGATGCAACTTAAAATTACAGTTCCAGAGGACTTAAATTATGAAGGTGTATTCGAAGAAATATTAGATAATTATACTGCTTCTTACTATATCGAGAAAGTCAGAACAAGAGATTTTGGTTCTTTATTTGAATTAACATATATAATAGATTTAAAGTCTGATGTAAGTCAAAAGTCTTTTATAGATGAACTAAGATGTAGAAACGGTAATTTAAATATTGCACTTACTCTATCTAGTACAAGCTATGGAGATAAATAGTTAGTACTACCATCCCCTTAAATAAAAAATTTAAGGGGATTTATTGTATAATATAATAATCACAAAAATTTATTAGGAGGACACTATATTGAAACTTTTATTAGTTGAAGATGAAAAGCAACTTTCTGAAGCTTTAACACAAATATTAATTAAAAATAAATATTCTGTAGATGCCGTATATGATGGAGATGACGGTTTAGAGTATGGCTTAACTGATATTTATGACATTATTATTTTAGATATTATGTTACCTAAATTAAATGGTCTTCAGATCTTAAAGAAACTTCGAAAAGAAGGCATTTCCACTCCTATAATCTTACTTACTGCTAAAGGATCTGTAGAAGATAGAATAACTGGTTTAGATTTAGGTGCTGATGACTATTTACCAAAACCATTCTCTCCTGAAGAACTTTTAGCAAGATTAAGAGCTTTAACTAGAAGAAAAGGTGAAGTTATTAATGATAACATTTTGGAATATGGGGATATACAATTAAATATTTCAACTTATGATTTAGAGTGTAATGGCACTTCTATTACTTTAACTCAAAAAGAGTTTGAAATATTAAAATACTTTATGCAACGTCCAAAAAATGTGGTCAGCAAGGATGATATTATTTCAAAATTATGGGGATATGATTCAGAAGTTGAACATAATAATATCGAAGTTTATGTATCCTTTTTAAGAAAAAAATTAGCTTATATTAATTCTTCTGTAAAAATTAC
>NZ_JAGHFM010000254.1 GCF_017888745.1 Terrisporobacter sp.
AGGTGTACTTGACATGCGATTAAATTAAAACTACATTCAAATTAAGGCATGGATAATTAATTTTCATATCCACGCCTTAATAATTTTATCATAGAAAGCTATTTACAGAAAAAAATTCACAGTCTCTGATTTAGTTGAATTTGAAATTTGCTCAATATTTAAATTTATAATTCAACATATATAAATAAAAACTATCTATTTTGAAATAGATAGTTTTTATTATGAAATTAATCCAATATTCTTCTAGGAATTGTATATTTAATATCACTTTCGATTTGTTCTAATGTCCTATTATTTTTAGGATCAACAAACATACAAGTATATCCATCCTTACCAGCTCTACCAGTTCTTCCTATACGATGAATATAGTCTTCACTAGTTTCTGGAATATCATAATTATAAATATGAGTTATACCTGTAATATCTAGACCTCTAGAAGCCACATCCGTAGCTATTAAGTATTGAATATCTGCTTTTCTAAAAGATTTCATTATTCTTTCACGTTTTGATTGAGATATATCACTATGTAATTTTTCACAGTTATATCCATCAATAGAAAGGGCTTCTTCTAAAGCATCAACTCTTCTTTTAGTTCTACAGAAAATTATAGCCATAAAAGGATTATCTTCATTTAATACTTTACATAATGCATCTTTTTTATGTCTATCTGTAGTCTCAACTACTTCTTGTCTTATAGTATCTAAAGTTATTTCTTTACTTTTTATAGTTATTTCTACAGGATCTTTTGTATGTCTATATGCAAGTTTCTTCACATCTGAATCTAGAGTGGCTGAGAAACATAATGTTTGACGTTTCTTATTAGTTTCTTTAATAATTGCTTCCATTTCATTTTTGAATCCCATAAGAAGCATTTGATCAGCTTCATCAATTACAAGTGTTTTTAATTTACTTAGATTTATAGATTCTCTATCTAAATGGTCTAAAAGTCTACCTGGAGTAGCAATAACTAAATGTATATTTCTTTTTAGCTTATTTAATTGAGATTTTATATCTTTACCACCATAAGCAGCTAATATATTAATATTTTTAGCATTATTAAGTTTTTGTGCAGCTTCACTTATTTGTATAGCTAACTCTCTAGTAGGTGTAATAATAAGTCCTTGAATATTATTTTCTTTTGGATTAATGTTTTCAAACATAGGCACTAGAAAAGCAAATGTTTTACCAGTTCCTGTTTGAGATTGTGCAATAATATCTTTTTTATTTATAACTAAAGGAATACTTTCTTCTTGTATAGGTGTTGGAGTATTTATACCAATTCGACTAAGTTCTTTTACTAAGTCACCGCTTATACCTAAATCTTTAAAATTCATGTTTTTGACCTCTCTCTATAAATTATAGCTTCCATAACTTTGAGCAACGTATATATCTAAAATATTTTTAAGTATAGTACCTTAAATCTGTAACGAATATATATAACTCCATATATTAATTGTTTCAGTAATACATAGCTCATGGGAAGGGATTTTTTACATTTTATATTTAATTATAATACCATAACAGAAGAATAAATTATATCTCAATATAAATTTATTATACTTATTTATATTATTTGACCAAGAATAACCTCTTAATTCATTGAAAAACTAAATATTAATATGAAAATTAAAATAAAAGGTTGAAAAATGAATTAATTTTGATAACGTATCTGCTTTTAAAATACAAGGAATTTCATTATAAATAAAGAAATTATTTTATATTCAGAAAAAATAATAGATAGAGGTGTAATTAAATGGGATTATTTAAAACAAAATCACAAGATGATTGGAAGGTTAATTATATTAGAGAATTTAATGAAATGAGAGACTCCTATGAGGACAAATTGCAGAAGAAACAAATGGAAATAGAAGATTTAAAGAAACAAGTTGAGGAATTGAAGTCAATAAAAAGTAATTTGAAACCAAAAGAAAAACAAATAAAAGATTCAGATATTGAGTATATCAAAGAGTTAAGAAACGAGGGACTAAGTTATAGAGAAATTTCTAAGAAAACTTCTTGGAGTAAAGCTACTGTTTGTCGAGTTTTAAATGGTTTATACGACTAAATAATATAACTTTATAATGTCATATATTGTAATTACTGTGTTATAATGAATTTATATAAAATAAAATGTAGGTGATACAATTGAATCTAAACGAAAGTAAAGCTAGATTAGTTAAGAAAGAGTATATTTTAGATGTTATTATTTTATTAGTTATAACACAGATATTTAGGGTAGTTATTAAATATGTATTTCTAAGTCAATTAAATTTAACATTAGAAAATATAAATATTGCTAATATAATATCTATAATGCTTGTTGGAATAAGTTTATCTATGTTTCTTCGAGGAAGTGATTTATTTAATCCAGCAGGTCAGAGATTAATAAAGCTTAATAATAGGTATACTAATAAAAATATAAGAATTATTTTAGGAATAGTGACACTAATTTCATTAATATTAAATATTTGCCTAGATGGTGGATTTATCAAATCAAATTTGATAATAATGACTTTATTTATGATAGCTCAACCAATTTTTGAAGAAGTTATTTTTAGAGAATATTTATGGAATTATATAGGATGTTTTCTAAAGGATGAAAAAAGAATATTAGCTATAATAAGTATATTATCAGCAATATTTCAAATAGGATATTGGGATATTGTAAGTCAAAACATAAGTGTAGTAGGTAGTTCATTTTATACGGTAGATGTAGTCTTATCAAGAGTATTGTTTAATTTTATATTAGCTTTTATACTTGGTATAGTTAAGATAAAATATAAAGATACTCATTTATGTATATTTGTTCATAGTTTAGCCAATATATTTTTTATAAAATAAGTATAAAAACAAAGAATAACAAAAATGACTTGATAAAATAATAAGTAAAGATATAATTATTATTATGAGTTAGCTTATACTTATAGATTTCTTATAAATGTAAAATAAATAAGAAACTATTGTAATATCTGTGATAATTAGATATTATTAGAGAGCTCATAAGCTCTCTTTTTTGATTAGAGACGAAAGGAAGATAACAATGGATCAATTAAAAGAATATAGAAATCGAATAGATGAAATAGATAAAAAAATAACTGAATTATTTGAACAGCGTATGGATTTATCTAAAGAAATAGCTAGATGTAAAAAAGAAAATGAAATAGGTATTTTAAATGCTAAAAGAGAAGAAGAAGTTATACAAAAAAATTTATCTCATTTAAATAATAAAGAATATAGATTTGTTTTAGAAGGATTCTTTAGAAATTTAATGAATTTAAGTAAATTAATACAAGATGAGGAAAATCGCCACTAATTAGAGGAGGACACTATGATTGTAGTAATGGACAGAAACTACACTAGTAATGATGTTGAACGAGTAGTAAGTTATATAAAAGAAAAAAATTTAGAAGTAACTATTTCTAAAGGGAAAGATTCTTGTATTATAGGAATATTAGGAAATACATCAACATTGGATTTACAAGAATTATATAGGATTAAATCAGTAAAAGATATTAAAAAAATAAAGGAACCTTTTAAAAAGTCAAATAGATTATTTCATCCTGAAGATACTATTATAAATATAAATGGAAATAAAATTGGTGGTGGAAATTTAGGAATTATTGCAGGACCATGTGCAGTAGAAAATGAAGAGCAAATTGTTGAAATAGCTAAGAAAGTTAAATTATCAGGAGCTAATTTCTTAAGAGGTGGTGCTTTTAAACCAAGAACTTCACCATATAGTTTTCAAGGTTTAGAATTAGATGGACTTAAATTGATGCAAATTGCTAAACAAGAAACAGGTTTATCAATTGTTTCTGAGTTAATGTCTATTAGCTATTTAGATGAGTTTATAGAACTAGTAGATGTAATTCAAATTGGTGCAAGAAATATGCAAAACTACGACTTGTTAAAACAAGTAGGAAAAACAGGTAAACCTATCATATTAAAAAGAGGACTATCTTCTACTATAGAAGAGTGGTTGTTAAGTGCAGAACATATAATGGCAGGTGGAAATGAAAATGTAATTTTATGTGAAAGAGGAATAAGAACTTTTGAAACATATACAAGAAATACATTAGACTTAAGCGCTATTCCTGTGGTAAAAAAATATTCGCATTTACCAGTAATAGTAGACCCAAGTCATGGAACAGGAAGTAGTGAATATGTTGAATCTATGTCGATGGCAGCAACAGTAGCTGGTTGTGATGGGCTTATGATAGAGGTCCATAATAACCCGGCACAAGCTTTATCTGATGGTCAACAATCTGTCACTCCAGAACAATTTGATGAAATTATGAAAAAAATTAATCTTCTACAGCAAGTTAAATGTAATTTTAGATAATAAAAAAGGAGCATTAAGCTCCTTTTTATACTATTTATATTATTTATATTATTGATATTAAATCTTGTGGAGTATCAATAACATAATTAGCTCCTAATTTTTGTAGTAAAGACTTACCTCTAAATCCCCAAGCAACACCAACAGATTTTATGTTTGCATTTTGTGCAGTTTTAATATCTACTTCACTATCACCAATATATAAACAATTTTCTTTAGATGCTCCAAGTTTATCTATTGCAGCTAAGACAGTATCTGGATATGGTTTTTTTCTCATTTCTGGAGACTTACCTATTGCTACATCTATATAATCAGAAAAATAATGATTATTTAAATCAGTAACTCCCTCTTGAAATTTATTTGATACTATTGCCATATTATAATTATTTTTCTTCAAGTATTCTAATAAACCTATTATCCCATCATATGGTCTAGTTTCATTTCTCATATTTTCAGAATAATGTTTTTTAAAAATAAGTAGGCATTTTGCAAACTGATCATAAGAAGTTTTTTCTGGAACTGAAAGTTCAATTAATTTTTCAACTCCATTACCAACAAAAGAACAAATCTCCTCAGAACTTCTAGTTGGAAAATTTAATTTGTGTAAAGCGTAATTTACACTATTAGTTAAGTCATCTAAAGTATTTAGAAGAGTACCATCTAAATCAAATATCAATGTGTTGTAACTCATAATAAATCCCCTTATCTCTAATAAGTTATTTTATATAAGGTACCAAAAAAATTTTATTGGCCTATATAAGCTACTAAGTTTAAATTTATTAAATTACGTTATATTTATAAATAAAAATAAATATTTTTTCTTCAAATTAAAATAATAAAATTAAGATAAATATTATTTTAGGAGAGAAAAATGAAAAATAATAAAAAAATTCTTAGTATTTTGTTGTCTATTATTATTATAGTATTTTTTCCTATAATGTCTATTTGTAGGGACAATAAAAATTATTTTTTAAGTTGTGAAAACGATAACTTATGGTGTGAGTGGTGTGAAAATTGGCAAGAAAAGAAAGATGATAAAAATATTATATGCTTAACGCCTGGAGAGAATGAAAGTACAATTAACTTTTCTTGGTATAGTAAAAAAAGTGATGCAACTAATAAAATAAAAGTATACGATTATGATGGAAATGAACAAATTATTACTGCTAAAAGTATAAATATGGAGTCAGGACTTATAAGTAATAAAGCTGAAGCTAAGAATCTTAAACCAAACACTACATATTATTATAGTTATACAATTGATGGATATTGGACAGACCCTGTGCTTTTTAAAACAAAGTCTAAAGATAATTTTAGCTTTGCTTTTATGGGGGATCCACAAATAGGAGCATCATATAAATATAAAAAGAGAAATTCTTATGAAGAAGCTATTAAAGAAGATTCTTATAATTGGAATGAAGTAATAAAAAAATCTTTAGA
>NZ_JAGHFM010000398.1 GCF_017888745.1 Terrisporobacter sp.
AATTGAGCTACTTTGTTTAAGTTATAATCATTAGTTACAACTTTACCATTTATAACTTGAGCAAGTTTAAGAAGTTTACTATCAACTTCTGGTATATCATCAAAATCTTTTTCAGTTATCTCAACCTCTATATTTAACTCTTTTTGTATTATATTAAGTATATCAAGCCCTCTTCTTCCTCTAACTCTTTTTAAATCATCAGAAGAATCCGCAATATGTTGTAATTCATTTAATACAAATTTAGGTATAACTAGTCTACCTTCTATGAAACCAGTCTGACATATATCTGCTATTCTACCATCAATTATTACACTAGTATCTAGTATTTTAGGTGGTATTGATTTTATATTATTTTCTTTTTTACTTTGCTTGTCTTTTCCTAGTGCACTAGATAATCTACTTAATTTATTGATATTAAATAAGTCATCCCTACTCTTTAATGTAATTTTTACACCTATATAGCCCATAAATAAGTAAACTATTATAGATAATATAGTTTTTACTAAAGTCATTCCTTTTATTGAGCCAAATATTCCACCAACTATTAAATAAGCTATCACAAGCCCAATTATTAATCCTATAGACCCTAATAATATATCTGTTTGTGGATATTTAGATATTTCCTTATCTACTACCTTAATAAATCCTCTTACTTTTTTGAAAATCCAAGGACTTATTAAGAAGAATATTACTCCTACTAAAGCTCCTACTAATATACCTATTAAATATATGTTCTTTATACCAAAACTTAGATTTGGAAAGTATTGTACAATGTTTATATATGAAGTTGTTCCTAATACAACTCCTAATAATGCTATTAACATCCTTATTATTTTACTTAACAAAACTTCACCCCCTGTATTATGTGTGGTTTATATGTTATATGATATATCATATACATTAATTTTCTATGAATTTTTTATAAATTTTTCATTATATTTGCATATCTAATGAGGCCATTTTTTCCATTTTTATAAGTCCATTTTTTATATAAGTTGCTCTTATCTCACCTATACCTTCAACTTCATCTAGATCTTCTATTGAAGCAGATTGTATACTTTTAAAATCTTCAAAATAATTAATAATGTTCTCTATAATTGCGCTTGGTAATCTATGAATTTTATTTAATACTCTATATCCTTTAGGTCTAATTTCCATGTCCATACTTTCAGTTATTCCTGTATATCCAAGGATTTTAGATACCTTAACTAAATCTAATAGCTCATCATCAGTTAAACTTTTCATTTTTCTTTGAATATCTTTCAAATCTACATCGTCTTTTTTGTAATCCATATAGATCATCATTCTATCTCTTTTAGTAGTACCAATTAATTCTTCTAACTGCATTCTCACTAGGGTACCTTCCTCCCCTAATTCAATTACATACTTTTCTATTACATTTATTATTCTCATAACCATTTCTATTTTTTGAACAACTAATGCAACTTCATAAATAGTAACCATATCTTTAAACTCAAACGAGTTAAGATTAAGAATAGCTTGTTCTAAAACTGATTTATATTTTTCTAATGTCTGTAATGCTTGATTAGCTTTTGTAAATATCTTAGATATTTCTTCAACTACATACTTCTGTTCTCCCCTGTATACAGTTATTATATTTCTTCTCTGTGAAATAGATATTACTATACACCCTGTTTGCTTAGCAACCCTCTCCGCAGTTCTATGTCTAGTTCCAGTTTCTGATGTTTCAATAGAATAATCAGGTATAAGCTGAGCATTTGCTAATAATATTGTTTTCACATCTTCACTTAAAATTATAGCACCATCCATTTTCGCTAATTCATATAGATATGCAGGAGAATAATCAGCTTCTATCTTAAATCCTCCATCCACTATTTCAGATATTTGATCATCATTAGCTAATACTATAAGCCCACCTGTCTTTGCTCTTAAAACATTATCTAACCCTTGTCTAAGAGGTGTCCCTGGGGAAATTTTTCTAAGTGCATGAAGAAGATTTTTATTATCCATAATGTTATCAGTATTATACATTATTATTCATCACCCCCTTAATACATCATTTATAGCTTGTCTTAGATTATCTACAGGTACAATTTCTATTCCTTTTGTATCTTTTACTGCTGCATAATTATTTCTAGGAATGATTATTTTTTTAAATCCAAGTTTTTTACACTCAGCTATTCTTTTTTCTATATAGCTAACTGCTCTAACTTCACCAGTTAATCCTACTTCACCTGTAACAACAATATCTCCATTAATTGGTATATTTCTAAAACTTGAAGCTACAGCTAGTATTATTCCTAAGTCCATAGAAGGCTCATTAATTTTAATTCCACCAACAACATTTATATATACATCTTGGTTTTGAATTTGTAATCCTACCCTTTTTTCTAAAACAGCTAATAATAGAGCTACTCTATTATAGTCTACTCCTGTTGCTGTCCTTTTCGCAATAC
>NZ_JAGHFM010000255.1 GCF_017888745.1 Terrisporobacter sp.
CCTTAAATATTTTATTATTCTAAGCAAGGTTATTTTATTATTTTTATCCATACCTTTGTGAATATTATATGTTACTATTTTCAAATATTATCACCCCTAAATAATTATTACCTATGACTACCCTCTATTACAGATTAATATTCGTTCATACTAAAAATTATCCTAATTTAATTTAAGATTTCTTGTATGAAATATATAATTTACCCAAAATCAAATAAAATATAATTCCTAGGATGATAAAAGTATTCTTATTCATGTAAAAAAATAATAAACTTCTAAGGGGTTCATCTATAAAGTATCTTTCCATCTTAAAGTTATTATGAGAATATCTTAAAAAATTTGGAGGTATTAAAAAATGAAAAAAAGAGGTATTAAGCTATTATTAGCAGGAATTGTGATCTGTACAAGTATATCAACTATAGGATGTCAAAGCTCTGACTTCGAAGAACCAGTTGAGGAAGAAGTTACAGAAGAACAGCAAGTAAATAGCGAAGTTAAAACAAAAGAACAAAAGAAAAAGAGTGAACAGAAAAATGAAAATGAACAAAAAGAAAAAGAGGAATCAACAAAGGAATCTGAAAAAGACCCAGCTAAAGCAAAACAGGAACAACTAATAGCTTGGGCTAAATCAAATGTCAATTCAAAGGTGGTTGTTGAGATAACAGATGATTCAATACATCCAGATTGTAGTGGTAAAGCGTATGTAGATGGTGTATATATAGGTATGGTTTACTATTGGGATAAAACAGGTGTTTATGAGTTAGAAGAACCACATGTTCCATATGGACCAAATGGCTATACTCCTGATATGCCAACACTTGATGATTATATTGAAGACTATAGTTCTGATGAAGATGAATATAATTCCGAATATAATGAATATTGTATGAATTGCGGAAAACTATTTGTAGGTTCCCAATCAGGATATTGTAGTGATTGTGCAAGAAAAATATTAGGTGATAATTACGACTTTTTACAATAAAATAAATGATATTAACAAAAAAATAAAAGTTTGGGGTTATCTTAAAACCCCAGTTATTAAAAAAATATGGAGGTATTAAAATGAAAAAGGTAATAAATAAATTAATGGTTTTAGGATGTTTAATGTTTACGTGTATTTCAATGACAGGTTGTGTTTGGGATGGTGAAAGAGATATAGGTCAAATGGCAGCACCAGAATCTGGTGATAGACCTGTCGTCAATGGAAATGAGGATGAAGTTTTCTCATACAATCTAGGATATGATGATGGTTTAGATAGTCTAGGTGAAAAACTTCCAGATGAAGAGTTCTATAAAAAATTGGATGAGAGAATTGATCAATATCCAGATCGATTACTTTATGATATGTATATAGACGGGCATTGTCAAGCAGGTAGAGATAATGGTCGAAATTGGATATATGCTGATGAAAAACAACCATTGGAAACAGAAATTTTATATAAAACTTCTATATATGAGCTGATTACTGATTGGGTTGAACCTCAATATAAACAGCCTGCAGAAGAATATGTAATTGAATTTAACTTTAAATACAAATATCCTGAAATGGAAAATATAACATGTGAATATTCATATACAAATTATTCAGAAATTGTATGTGACGTGTATTATGGTGATCGTCAATACTTTGGTGAAGCAAGCTTTGATCAAGAATCAGCCAAAATAGTTGATAGATGTGGAAATTAGGAAGAAATGATGTGAAATAATTTCACATCATTTTTTTCTATTTAAACAATATATTAAAGTTATGATTACTTTATTTTTTCATATCAAATTTACCCCATTTGATTGATTGAAAACGAAGTTAAATATCCGACTCCACAATAGGTGTTGAAACACTAAAATCTAAAATCACGCTCTCCATCAGCTATTTTTACTAGTCTATCTTCAACTATTTCTCTAACCTTATCTTTTGGAATCTTCTTAATTTCATTTAAAATTAAATTTTCTCCTATCTCTTTAGTATTATTTGAAGCATAATCCTCTAGATATTCTTTTAAAGTCATAAGTGCATTAGGCTGGCAACAGTTTGCTATTTGACCATTTTTACACAGTGACATAAATCTATCACCAGTTCTACCCTCTCTATAACACGCTGTACAGAAACTTGGTATATAGTCCATTTCTAACAACCAATTTACTATTTCATCTAATGTTCTATCATCATCAACATCAAATTGAGCACTTGTTATTTCTTCTTTTAGCCCTTTAGCCCTATCATCATATCCTCCTACACTTGTTGATGATGCTCCACTAATTTGTGATATACCTAAGTGTAGTACTTTTTCTCTAGTTTTTTGAGATTCTCTTGTAGATACTATCATACCTGTGTAAGGTACTGCTAAACGTATTATAGCTACAATTTTTTGGAATATATCATCTGATAAAGCCTCTGGAAAATCTGATACATCTATATCATTAGCTGGTCTAAGCCTTGGAACACTGATTGTATGTGGACCTACACCATATTTAGCCTCTAAATGTTCTGCATGCATTAATATTCCTACTAATTCATATTTATAAGTGCTAAGGCCATACAAAACTCCAAGGCCTACGTCATCTATACCACCTTCCATAGCTCTATCCATTGCTTCTGTGTGATATGCGTAATCATGCTTTGGTCCAGTTGGATGAAGTTTCTCATAAGCAACTTTATTATAAGTTTCTTGAAATAATATATAAGTTCCGATTCCTGCCTCTTTTAACTTTTGATAGTTATCTACAGTTGTTGCAGCTATATTAACATTTACTCTTCTTATAGCTCCATTTTTATGTTTTATGCTATAAATAGTCTTTATAGATTCTAATATGTATTCAATAGGATTATTAATTGGATCTTCTCCGGCTTCTAAGGCTAATCTCTTATGTCCTAAATCTTGTAATGCGATAACTTCTTTTTTTATTTCTTCTTGAGTCAATTTTTTTCTAGCAATATCCTTATTTTTTAAATGGTATGGGCAATATACACATCCATTTATACAGTAATTTGAAAGATATAATGGTGCAAACATTACTATACGGTTACCATAAAATCTCTTTTTAAGATCTTCGGCCAACTTGAACATTTTTTGAATTAATTTTTCATCTTCACATTCTAAGAGAAGTGCTGCTTCTCTATGAGTAAGCCCTTTTGCCATGTTCGCCTTGTCTAAAATAACCTCTATTAACTCTTTATTATATTTATTTTGTTTTGCATACTCTAGACTTTCTAAAATCTCCTCATGATTAATAAATTCTTCTGCTTTACTTGATTTTGGATCATAATTCATACTATTTTTCCTCCTAGAAATATATTTTTATTTCGCTGACGAAAAAGGAAGACTTATATATAAAGAAAACAAAAAAACCTTTACACAAAGGCAAAGGTGATCATTTACTAAATATACTATAATCTTCTTACTTAAGAAAAGTCTTCTGTAATCAGATTAACTATTATATTATGATTACCTTCCCCCTCAGATGAAACTTTAGGGTCAGCCTAATTAAATAATAGCACTTATTTTCAGAAATTTGTTTATTTTTAGTTAGATTATCAATCTTTTTGAGTCAAAATATAGCTCCATCGAAATAAAGAATTCACTTCGTTCATGTCACCAACAACTACGTCCGTTGCTCAAAATTATCAATTGGTATTATAAACTATCCACAGTTCATATAATTTATAATACCTTAAAATATAAAAATACTCGTATCAATATTGATACGAGTATTTTTCATTTGTTATTCACAAACATAATTTCTTTTTGCTATTTCATAATTTGAATACATAGAG
>NZ_JAGHFM010000256.1 GCF_017888745.1 Terrisporobacter sp.
AATATACTTTACCTGAAATATGATTATCCATAATAATAAAAAAACTGTAAGGTAAATAAATATAAATTATTTGCCTTACAGCTTTACTATAATCATCTTAAAAATTCATTAATTTTGTTAATTATTTATTTTTATAGTATTTTCTATATACAGACGGAGTAACTCCCTCATATTTCTTAAATATTTTTATAAAATATCCTGTTTCATTGAATCCAAGATCTTCACTTATTTCATTAATAGTTAAATCAGTTTCTTCTAAAAGATTTTTAGACCATTTAATTTTAAGTTTTGATATGTAGTTAGAAAAACTTTCTCCCATTTCTTTTGAAAACAATCTACTAAAATAACTTTGACTTACATGGCATACTTTAGCTAACTTCTCAACAGTTATATTTTCACTTTTATTCTTATAAATATATTCTATTGCAGGCTTTAGAGTAGAGCTTATATTTTTATTTATATTTTCTACTTCACTATCAGGTACATAGGAATCTAGCATGGCATTTGAAATTTCCCTTTTAATATTCTCAATATTATTTACTGTATATCCTTCAAATGTACTAGAATCTAACATTTTATTTGAGCTAATTGACTTTTTATACATTTCTAATATTAAATTTTTATCCAAAGCTTCTTCTACTAAGTAATTACATAAAGAAGATAACATATTGGCAATATTTTTTACTTGCTCATAAGTAAGTATTGGAAGTTCTTCGTAGTAATCTTTAAACTCTTCCAAGACTTCATTGGCTATACTATCATGTGATGTACTAATTATTTTCTCCATGTCTTTTGTTTTATCTTCTAATAATTTTACTTGACCTGCCATTATAGCTCCCATATACTTTCCATCAATTATAATGGGTATAGCAACATCAATTATATTGTAGTGACATAAATATATATAAGGTTCATTTAATCGTACAGCCTCTAATCCACCTCTTGCATCACATTTTTGACAGTATTTTACCATATGAGGATGATTTCTTACTGATTCACAAAATTTAGAACAACCACTATGTTTGGTTACTGGATTTCCTTTATAATCTACACTAATAATGGCCATATTAGTAACTGAAAATATATCATCTTGTAGCTTCTGCCACTTCTTAAAATCTATTATTTTTTCTAAATTTATGCTGTCTTTTCCCATTATAAAAGTTCCCCCAAGTATAATATAGTTATGTTACTTTTCTTATAATCAAGTTACATCAATCTCACTTTTCAAATATTCTATAAAGTCCTTCCCTATATCTGATAATTCATCCCTGTTACGTTTAATATATCAAAAAAATTTGCTATTCACAAGGATAAATAGGAATTGAGCGTATTCCATAATATTCATACTTATCTTTAATAAAACTACTACCTATTGAACAAAATTCTGTATATACAATTATGCATTATCTAAATTTTTACTAGAATTTATTTTTACATATAAAGCAGTAAGTAAGGCTGCTATAGCCCAAGATACAGGATAGCTAATAGCTATACTTTTTAAATCATACCATTTGCTAAGCATATATATCAGAAATATAATCCTAATTCCACAAAAACTAAACAAAGTAATAATCATAGGTGGTATAGATTTACCCTTACCTCTTATTAAACAACTCAAGCATTCTAATATGGCATATAAAAAGTAAAAAGGAAAACTAGTTCTAATAATCCTAGTTCCAAGGGCAATAACTTCACTATTTTGTGTAAATAGACCTACAAAAAATGATGAAGTTAACATTATTGAACTACTTACTATTATAGTTACTATGACACTATAAATTATAGAGTACTTCACCCCTTTTTTTATCCTATCATATTGTTTAGCACCATAATTTTGCCCAACAAAAGAAACTACTGCCTGACCTAGAGCTAGTATTGGTAAATATATTATCATTTCTATTTTGAAATAAGCAGTAAAAGCAGCAATTGAATCTACTCCAAATCCATTTATATTAGATTGGATGATAATATTCGATAGAGTAATAACTATAGATTGAATTCCTGCTGGTACACCTATAGTAAGTATCCTATTAAATAGTTTGTTATCAAAATTTTTAAAACTAATATCAAAGTTAACTTTTGACGTGTATCTACAAATATATATAATGGAAAGAATAGCAGCAAGAGTCTGAGATAAGAATGTACCTATTGCAGCGCCTTCCACTCCCATTTTGAAAAAAACAATAAATATTATATCTGCAATTATATTAGTAGCACCACCTATAATTTGAAAAATCATAGGTGATTTGGAATCTCCTATAGCTCTTAAAATACCGGAACAAAGATTATATAAAACTATGGAAATCATACTCATCATATATATTCTTAAATATCTAACAGCTATATCCATAATACTTGTTGGCGTATTCATCCATCTTAGAAAAGTAGGCGCAAAAAACATTCCAATAAACATTAATATAGCTCCACCTATACTTCCTGCAATAAAAACTATATCTATTACCTTTTTTAAATCAGACTCATTTTCTTCTCCATATATGTGAGCTGCTACCACATTTGTTCCAACTGCCATTCCATTGAAAAAACCTATAAGACAAGTAATAATTAAATTACTTGCTCCTATGGCCGCCGTTGACTCTGTACCACAAAATCTCCCAACAAAAATTAAGTCAACAGTACTATATAATTGTTGGATTAATGAACTGGTTAAAATAGGTAGTAAGAAAAATAATAAACTTTTTCCTATACTACCTTTAGTAAGACTATAACTATTCATTTTTCTCTCCCAAATCAAGATGACATGCTATATAATGATTCTTAGATAATTCTCTTAATTTAGGTATTTGTTTCTTACATATTTCCATAGCAGATTCACAACAATTTTCAAAAGGACAACCTATAGGTCTATCTATAGGGCTTGGAACATCTCCACTGATACAATTTATTTTTTTGCTAAAATCCATATTCAAATCAAATACTGATGATATTAAAGTCTTAGTATAAGGATGGGTAGCATATTTGTATAATTTTTCACCTGGTATTATTTCAACAATATTTCCAAGGTACATTACTACTACCTGATGACATATTTGAGTAACCAATGCTATATCATGACAGACAAACCCTATTGTAATATCATTTTCTCTTTGAAGTTTAGTTATAAGCTCTAGTATACTTTTTTGGATAGAAACATCTAGTGCAGAAGTAGACTCATCAAATATTATAACTTCTGGATTTAAAGCTAAAGCCCTAGCTATTCCTATACGTTGACGTTGTCCTCCACTCATATTATGTGGATAGCGATGTAGGAAATCTTCTGAAAGCTCCACCATATCTAAATATTTCTTTGCTACTTCATCTCTTTCACATCTTTTAATTAATCCAAAATTTATAAGAGGTTCACATATTATATCTCTTATTTTCATTCTTGGATTAAATGATGTTGTAGGATCTTGAAATACCATTTGAATATTACGTCTATTTAAACGTAATTTTTCCCCTTTTAACTTTGTTATATTTTGACCACGATAAATTATTTCTCCATCAGTAGGATCTTCTAGCTGCATAATCATTTTCATTAATGTACTTTTTCCACATCCACTTTCTCCTACTATGCCAAGAGTTTCTCCCTTATAAAAATTAAGGGAAATGTCTCTACAAGCAGTTAACATATTATTATTGTGAGTTTTAAATATCTTAGTTACATTTTTTAGTTCTAGTACAACTTCATTTCCTTTAGACATATCTCTTTCCCTCCATAACTGGAACAGAATCTAAAAGTTTTTTTGTATAATCACTTTTTGGACTATGTAATATTTTAAATTTATTACCTTGCTCTACTATTTTTCCATCTTTCATTACTACTATTTTATCTGCCATATATGTAGCTACTCCTAAGTTATGAGTAACTATTATTATGCTTGTATTATACTTATCTCTAAGCTCAATCATTTGACTAATAATTTGAGCTTGAGTAGTTACATCAAGAGCACTTGTAGGTTCATCGGCTATTAATAATTTTGGTTTAAAAGTCATTGCCATAGCAATACCTACTCTTTGACGCATGCCCCCACTTAATTGAAATGGATAACTATTCATAATATTATTTATATTTGATAATCTCATTTTATATAACATTTGGGTAGCTTTATCATAAGCTTCCTTTTTAGACATTTTTTCATGAGTTAAAATATATTCAACAAACTGAGCTCCTATTTTTCTAATTGGATTTAGCATTGAGCCACAATCTTGGAATATCATAGAAAGTTTAGTCCCTCGATATTCATTCCACTTATCTTCAGAAAAGTTTAGTAATGACTCGTCTTGGAACGTTATATTTCCCTTTATAACCTTGCCTTCTCCTGGAAGTAGACCTGCTATACTCCTTATAAGCGTAGTTTTTCCACTTCCACTCTCCCCTACAATACTTATGATTTCACCTTGATTTATATTAAGGTCAAAATCCTCGATAACAGGTTTCTTTTTACCATACTGTATTGTAATATTTTTTATATTTAACATAAAAACCTCCCAAACATTTTACTACTCAGCTGGTTTCATATTTGTACTTATCCAATAGTAGTCAGCTATACTTATATTAGCTCCGGTAACATAAGTGTTACTACACATATTACTATTATAGTATCCATGTACTAAGACAGCAGAATCATCAATTAAAATTTGTTGTAGTTTTTGTACTATCTCTTTACGTTTTTCTTCATCCATTTCATCTGCTAAATTTTCATATAATTTATCATACTCATCACTTTTATAAGCACAGTAGTTTGCATTTGATTTGCTATACCAGTTTTCTAAATAACCATATGGGTCACCATCTTGTACTGTCATCCAGTTAGTAGCAAGCAAGTCATATTCTCCAGTGACAAGCATATTCCATTCAGTATCTGCATCTGTTTTATTTACAGTAACTTTTATGCCTATATGTTCTAAAGAACTTGCTATAGCTTCAGTAAAATCAACTAAATTTCTACTGTCATATGTATAATAACTTAAATTAATTTCTTTTCCATCTAATTCTCTGTATCCATTATTATCACTATCAACTATTCCTGCATCATCTAAGATTTTCTTAGCTTCTTGAATATTAAATGGTGTTGTATCTTTTAACTTGTCATGGTTATAGTCTAAAGATGAAGGTAAAACTGAAAATCCTGGAGTGTACATTCCACCTACAGTTGTATTACACATAGTATCATCATCTATTGCCATAAGAACTGCTTTTCTTAAGTTCTCATTTTTAAGCACACCAGCTTGATTCATATAAGAAAAACCAATTCTAACCCCTGCTGTCTGAGATACATTATAATTAGAATCATCTTTTAAAGACGATAAATCATTTGCTGTTGTTATATTTTCAACTATATCAACATCTCCATTTTGAAGTGCCATAGCTTTTGTCGTACTATCATCAATAAAAGTTATATTTAATTTTTCATAAGGCACTTCTTCTTTCCAATAATGCTCATTAGCTACCATAGATAAGGAAACCCCTGTATCGTATTTAGATATTGCATATGGTCCTGTTCCCACTGGATTTTCATCTAAATCTGATTCCATATCTAATATAACAAAATATGGATGTGCTAAAACTTTTGTTAAATCTGCATAAGACTTACTTGTTACTATAGTTACTGTTCTTGAATCATCATCTGCAGTAATTGAATCATATGTCATATATACAGAAGGTGTTGAACTTCCTTTGCCACTTTTTTCTTGTTTATATATGTATTCAATAGAATCAACTACTGATGAGGCTGTTACTTCCTTTCCATTTGAGAATTTAAGATTTTCTCTAATATGAAATTTCCAAGTCGTGTGACTATCATCAACAGAATAATCATCACATAGATAATTAACTGCATTCATTTCATCATCAAATCTAAATAAACCTTCCCCTATAGCATAACGAGAAACACTCCATGCTGCGTTAGGCATTGCTGATGGATCTAGTGAGTCTGAAAACTTAGTACATCCAAAGTTTAATGTCGTACTATCATCTTTTGAAGAATTTGTTGAGTTACATCCAACCATCATAGTAGATGTCATTGCTGTAAGCATTGCTACACATAATACTTTTTTAACTGTTTTAATCATTCTAATCTCCCCTTCTATATTTCCCCTAGCAAATTTCTTTTTTATCTAAAATATCTCTTAAGCTATCACTTAAAAGATTGAAAGCTACTACTACTATACATATTGCAAGCCCTGGATAAATCATTAACCATGGACTGTCTAACATATAAGCTCTACCTTCATTTAACATTAATCCCCACTCCGGTGTAGGTGATTGAGCTCCAAAACCTAAAAATGAAAGTCCCGCAAGTTCTAATATCATAGTTCCAATATCTGTGGAAGCAGTAACTATTAATGTTGGTAAAATATTAGGAACAATATGTCTTACTAATATATGTATTGTTTTTCCTCCTGATACTTTTGCAGCATATACATAATCTTCATTTTTCACTTTTAAGACTAAGCTTCTTGTAAGTCTTGCATACTTGGTCCAACTGACTATCATAATTGCAATAATTGCATTTTTAATACTTGAGCCCATGATTCCTGCCATAGCAATTGCAAGAATCATACCCGGAAATGAAATCATCATATCTGAAATTCTCATTATAATATCATCAACTATACCATTAAAATATCCTGCTAAAACACCTAAAACTGTTCCTATTAAAAAAGTAGAAATAACTAGTATTAATGCTGACGTTAAAGATATTCTTGTTCCATATATTACACGAGAAAAAATATCTCGTCCTAATTTATCTGTTCCAAAAATATGCTCTTTACTTGGTGGTAAAAAAGCATTTCCTAAGTTTGATTCATAAGGACTATAATGTGCTATATTGGGTGCAAATACTGCAACTAATATAATTAATACAATAATTATTGAAAATGCAGTAAATAGTTTATTCTTTTTTATAAACTCTTTAAACTTATTCATCCTCTATCCCCTCTCTCTAATTCTTGGATCTAAATAGCTATAAGAAATATCTATGATTAGATTTAAAATCATATATATTAGTGCAATCCAAAGTACATAAGCTTGAATTAAGGGATAATCATAAGATGTTATAGCTGATACAGCCATATTACCTAATCCTGGATATGAAAATATAACTTCAACTACATCCGTACCACCTAATAAGGAACCTAAAGATAAACCTATTAATGTCAAAAGTGGTAGTAAAGAGTTTGGAAATATATGCTTCCAAAGAATTGTTTTACTATTTATTCCCCTTGCTTTTGCCCCTATTACATAATCTTTATTTAACTCTTCCAAAATAATAGTTCTTACTTGTCTTGTATACTTGGCTGCCATTGCAAAAGCCAATGTTAGCGATGGCAAAATTATTTTTTCAAGTCCATCTCCAATAGATACTACAGGAAGAATTTTTAATTTTAATGCTATTACATATAAAAGTATCATTCCCACCCAAAAATTTGGTATTGAAATTCCTAGAAAAGTAAATCCTCTTATTATATAATCAACTATTTTATTTTTCTTAATAGCTGCTAACACACCAAATGGAATTGATATACATATCATTATGAATAATGAAGTAAAAGCTAGCTTTAATGTAGGTACTAATTTTGTCAACATAATATCTACAACAGGTTTTTTCATAGAATATGATGTTCCAAAATCACCTTTTATACAAGAAATCAGCCAGTCAAAATATTGAACTAAAAAAGATTTGTTAAGACCCATAGCTTCTCTTGTTTGTTCTATTACTTCTGGACTTGGCATCATACCTGTGGATGCATACATTGTTTTAACGGGGTCTCCCGGCGCTAAATATGTTAGCCCAAATGTAAAAAAACTGATTCCAAATAAAACTACTATAACTTGAATTAGTCTATTTATTAGTTGTTTCTTACTCAAAATATCCTCCCCCTAAAATTTGTCTATCTTATACAAGCTCTCCATAAGCTATCATTGGTCCATCTTTTAATAATGAAAGACTTCCAGTTTGATATAAAATCACTCCATCTACTTTCGCTGTACAAATATCTAGTGTATTACCAAAATAATCTTTAACAGTTCCTAATATATCTCCCCTTTTGAAAAAATCTCCTGATTTATAGTTTGGATACCAACATCCTGTATACTTTGAATTTTCATAAATTGTATTTGTTATAAACTTAGCGTTATTATTTTCTAATAAGTTTTCCTTATCTAATACTCCAAGAACAGAAAGTACACTTTCTACATCTCTTTTATCAGCTTCTACTTCTTCTTTGCTCCATTTTCCCATACAACCTCTTTCAAGTAAGATTCCTGGTAAACCTATACTTCCTGCATAATTATAAGCTCCACCTTTATCAGATTGGGACTCGACTATGTAATCAACATTAACAGCTTCAGCCATTTTTCTAGACCAATATTTGATTTCATCATTAGCCTTTCCTTGACAATAAACATAATGTATTAAGTCCTCATATCCATCACCACAATGTAAATCAATATAGTAATCTGATATTGAAAATAACTCTTTTTCTATAAAATAAGTTATTCTTTCACTTAAAGTCCCTTCTTTATTTCCAGGGAATTCTCTATTTAAATTTTTGTTATCTTCGTAAGTTAAACTCATTGTTCTATTCTCAAACCCAGTTCTATTTATAAGAGGCATAATTATGACATTACCACATATATCCTCAGGATTGATCTCATCTGCCAGCTCTATAGCTGCTTGTATTCCTACATACTCTGAGTTATGTATTCCACCAGTTATTAAAACATTTTTACCTTCCCTCTTCCCAGAAATCAAAGTTATTGGCAACAATAATTCTGTATTTGTAACTTTAATATATCCAGAAACTTTACATCCCATATCTACACTTAAGTTTTGTATTTTTATACTTGCCATTAAATATCTCCTTTTACATTATTATTATTTTCTAAGTATTCAATAAATTCTCTTCCTATATTTGATAACTCATCTCTAGTACGCTTAATATAGCCAAAAGAAATCTTCTGCTCACAAGATACTATAGGTATTGCCTTTATTCCATGTTCTTCATACTTTTCTTTAATAAAAGTAGTCCCTATTGAACAAAAATCTGTATTTTTTATTAATTGAATTAAGAAGTGATCACTATTTGTATAAGATATAGAAGTGTTTGCACCCATATAAAAAGTATCTTCCTTCAAATGTCCTAAATGGTTAAATATTGAGTATTGATCTTCATAATGTTGTATTAACTTAGTGTCATGTACTACTTTTTCATCAATTTCTTTATTTTTGTATAAGCTATTTTTTTCTCCAACAAATAAACACAAAGGAGTCTTCCTTAACTCAAAGTATTGAATTCCTTTACATCTAATTTTTTTCTTAAAAGCTGACATATTACGTTTTGATATATATACAAACCCTAATTCTGCCTCTCTTCTATGTATTTTTTTCATAATGTCTTCCACGTTACTTTCACAGAATTCTATTTTTATATTTTTATTCAAACTACTATTATAAAATTCAGATAGGAAGGTTGATAGCTTATTGCTAGGAACACTACAAATAGATAGTTTATCTATATCCTGTTCTTCTTTTAAATTATTGATTTTTTTCATATTTTTTAACACTTCAATAGCATAATCATATATTTTTTCACCCTCTGGGGTAATAGTTACACCATTTCTATTACGATTTAGCAGTGTCATATTTAATTCTGCTTCCAAAGATTTTACTATTTTACTCACATTTGGCTGTGTTGTGATTAATGATTCTGCTGCTGAATGGAAACTCCCCATATCCACACTAACAACAAAATATTGTAATTGTTTAACATCCATAAAAATTCCCTCTTCATCCTATCTATTTTTTAGTAAATTTCTAACTCATAAGATATAATTTACCTACAATAAAAAACACACTTCTTATAAAAGTGTGTACGAAAAATAAACCTTATAAAAGGTTGTTTTTAGAACACACCTATTCACCGTAGGTAGTTCATATAATATTATAAAAGCAGGTCTCCTGGCTAAAAAGCATAGTTTATTTTCCCTTCCCAAACTATTTGTTCAGTGGTATAAAAACAAACCCTTTATCACAGTGACGGGATCGCATTGGATTCACACCAATTTCCCTATTAATCTCATAGGAACTTTTATAAAATTTTAAATTGTATCATTACAGTATATAAAAAATATAACACATTATTGTACAATTTGTCTCATATTATTTCATTTGCTAACATTCCAATATGTTATTAATATATTTATTTTATAACCGTTTACATGTATTTTTTTGATATAAAATTTTATTTAATGTTGAGAATTATGTTTTTTTATGTCAAATATTTAATTCTCATTTTTGATAATAGTTATTGCTTAGCCTGTAAGCTTATTAAAAGAAGTTATCACTTTTGTATTTTAATTCCAAATTAGAATTATTATTTTACTTGATTAAGTGCTAAGAAAATTTATTATTTTAGGGAATATAAGATTATGATATAATACTCCAATTATACTATATAATAGAAAAAGTCCGTTATATGTACAAAGTTATCTATACATATAACGAACTCTTTAATTAAAATTTATCTTCCCTTAATAAATATTCGTTATTATCTTGATCTTTAAAAGTAAATAATCTAGCATAAGGCATAGTCACTATATCCGTCACTTCAACACCATTAGTTTTCATTTCATCATAAGCTTTATCTAAATCTTCTGTACTTAATATAACAGTTTTATAATCTACATTAGCATTTGGAAATTGAGATTTCATAAGATTTTTATCATATAAAACCATAGTTACCCATTCACTTTCCTTTGGAGCTATTTCTATCCATCTTAATGGACCTTCTGTTTCATCTATTTTAGTTACGAAGTTTAATTTTTCTGTCCAAAACTTTTTAGCTTCATCTTGGTTATTTACATAAATTGTTACTTTAGCTATTTTGTTTATCATTTATTTCTCTCCTTAAATATCTTAATTATTTAAAAAAATCTACTATATTAATAAGTTGATCATTAAACTAATATAGTAGATTTCTGTATTAAAAGTTATTAATTAATAAAAAAAATCGCTTTGCTCATGTAGCCAACGACTTTGTCCGTTGCTCAAAATTCGCTTTGCTTAAGCCACTGTGTGGGCGCTACACTTCATGTCACCAACGACTCTGTCCGTTGCTCAAGTATTTATTACTTTTATTAAATTCAATAATTCTTATAAACTATTTTCTTTTTTAGTCTTATTAGCACAATAAACTACATATATAACTACTATTGCAAGATATGGTAACATTTGAATAAATTCAATTGGAAGACTTGCCCCTTGTAAGTAGTTACTCATACTTTCTGCAAATCCAAATAGTCCAGACGTTAGTAATCCTACCACTGGATTAGATCCTGCCATAGCTTGAGTTGCTAGTGCTATATATCCTCTACCTGAAGTCATACCTGCTGAAAATAAAGTTACATATCCCATAGACAAGAAAGCTCCACCAAGAGCTGCTAATGCACCACTCATAGTAAGTGCTATATATTTTACTCTGTTAACACTAATACCTACAGATTCAGCTGCTTCTGGATTTTCTCCAACTGCTTTAATTCTAAGTCCTAGTTTAGTATATTTGAACATCACCCAAACAAGGAGTACTAATATTAGTGCCACATAAGTTAATATATTGTGCCCTGATAATATACTACCCACTACAGGTATATTTTCTATTATAGGTATATTTATACTAGGTAAAACTAAAGAGTTTAAAGAAGTTGATGCTCCTTTATCTCCTGTTAATAAATATAAACCAAATACTGTCATACCTGATGCCATTAAGTTTAATGATATACCAGATATAATTATATTAGACTTTAATTTAAGAGCGAAATAAGCAATTATATTACTCATTATGATTCCTGAAAGCACTGCAAATGCTAAGCCTGCAAACGCACTCTGTGTAAAGTGACTAGCTGCTACCCCAACAAATGATGCTGTTAACATTGTACCTTCTAATGCTATATTTCTAGCTCCTGCACGAGCTGCTATCATAGCTCCTAAAGTTGTTAATAATATAGGAGTTGTTGATCTTATAACAGCGAACCAGAAACCATCTTTTAATAAAATATCAAATAGAGCTTCCATTACTTATCGCCCCCTTTGTTTTCATTGTTTTCTAAAGCTAATTGGCTTTCTTTTCTTTGTTTTATAAAGTATAAGAATCTTTCAGCTGTAACTAAAAGGATTATTACACCTTGTATAAGAGCAACTATTTCATTTTGTACATCTGTTTGTCTTGACATTATATCTGCACCAACACGAACATATGATAAGAAAAATGCTGCTAATGGTATAAATATTGGATTATTAGATGAAAGTATAGATATTATAACTCCATCCCAAGCATATGTTGGAGCTTGAGACCATTGAAAACGTCTATACATACCTAATTTTTCTATAGCACCACCTATCGCCGCTATAAATCCTGATATAAACGAAGTATAAAGTATTACTTTTTTAGTATTTATCCCTGAGAATCTTGCAAACTCTGGATTAGAACCTACTATTCTTATTTCATAACCCCATTTAGTACGAGTTAAGAATATGAAAAGTAATATACAAACTACAATAGCCATTATAAATCCACTATGAAGTCTTGTCCCACTAACTATAGTAGAAAGTCCTGCTGTTTTTAAGAACTTAAGCGACGCAAAGTTACTTGCTTGTCTATCTACTACAAATTTATTTATTATATAAAGTCCTGTGTAGAAAAATACATAGTTAAGCATTAAAGACGTAACAAGCTCGTTTGCTTTGTATTTAACTTTACAAAATGCTGGTATACTCCCTATAATTCCTCCTATGAAACCTGCTATTACTATAGCAACCATTGGATGTATTCCTGCTGGTAGTGGTATCATTATTGCTACAAAGGAAGCAATTACAGCACCCATATAGAAAGATGCATCTGTTATCATTGAGAAGTTTCCTGATTTAAAAACTAAACTTAATGATAAACCTGTAAACATTAATGGAACCATCATTTCAAGAACATTAAATAAATATCTTTTTGAACTTACTGGTCCTACAAGTAAAGTAGATAATGCTTTAGTTGGATTTTCACTAACTAAAAATATTATTCCTGTTGTTATTAAAAGTGCTATACCTATAGCAACAAATAGTCTTAATAAATCAAAATATTTTAATACATTAAATTTTTTGTCTTTATGCATAATAAGCACCTCCGATTATCTCATCACTATCATGCTTAACTCCTAGCATGTAAAGACCTAATTCTTCTTCAGTTACATTTTTAGCATCTTCAATATAACCAACTATTTTACCTTCGTGCATAACAATTATGCTATCACTTAAAGATAAAACTTCTCCTAAATCTGATGATATAAGAAGTATAGCTTTTTTAGCTTCTCTCATATCTAATATTTTGTGTCTTATAAATTCTATAGCTCCAACATCTATCCCACGAGTTGGTTGGTTAACTATTAAAAGTTTTGGATCGTATAAGAATTCACGTCCAACTATAACCTTTTGGATATTACCTCCAGATAAATCTTTTATAGCTTGCTTTGTAGTATCATGTTTTACTATAAATTCTTTTACTAGATTAGTTGTAAATTCTTTTACTTTTGTTAAGTTTAATAATCCTTTATTATTTAATTCTTTAGATGCATATATTTTAGATATTGCATTATCTTCTATTGAAAGATTTGGTGCACTACCATAGTGTAATCTATCTTCAGATACGTGAGATATTCCAAGTTCTTGTCTTTTTAATATAGACTCTTTAGTAATATCATTTTCTCCTAATGCTATTTTTCCACTTACAATAGGAGTAGTTCCTACTATGGCATTTACAAGTTCTGATTGTCCATTTCCTTCTATACCTGCTATACCTAGTATTTGTCCTTCTCTCACTGTAAAGCTAACATTATTTACTACTACATTTTGGAATGAGTTTTTAACAGTTAAATTATTAACCTTTAAAACTGCATCTTTAAAATCTCTTTCAGTTTTTTCAATGTTTAAATCTACATCACGACCAACCATTAATTTTGATATTTCTTGTTCAGAAAGTTCACTAACTGAGTAAGTTCCCATTGTTTGTCCATCTCTTAAAACAGTTAATCTATCACAAAGTTCCTTTATTTCATGAAGTTTGTGAGATATAAATATGATTGTATATCCTTGTTTTTTTAATAATTTTAATTGTTTAAATAATTCTTCTATTTCCTGAGGTGTAAGTACTGCTGTTGGTTCATCTAGTATTAATATTTTTGCTCCTCTGTATAAAGCTTTTAATATTTCTAGTTTTTGTTTCATTGCTATTGAAATGTCTTTTACTCTAGCTCTAGCATCAACTTTTAAGTTGTATTTCTTAGAGATTTCTTCTGTTTGTCTTACGGCTTCTTCTATATTTATAAATCCTGATTTAGATGTTTCATGTCCTAAAATTAGGTTTTCTGCCACAGTTAAAGAAGGCACCAGCATAAAATGCTGATGCACCATCCCTATACCTTTTTCTAAAGCTTGTTTAGATGAAGTAAAGTTTACCTTTTCTCCACTTACATATATATCTCCACTAGTTTGTGGTATCATTCCAAATAGCATTTTCATTAAAGTTGATTTTCCTGCACCATTTTCACCTATAAGTGCATGAACCTCTCCTTCATTTATAGCAATATTTACATTGTAGTTTGCAACTACACCACCAGGATAAACTTTTGTTAAATTACTTACTCTTAATATTTCTTTATTCATCTAACTCACCTTTATCCTTAGATTTTTCGTTTGTGCGCCATAAGCATAGCAAGGCAAAGGTTGCTATTTTGCGCTGTTTATTATTTCTTTTAATTTAGCTTCTTTCATACCTAAAGCTGTGTTAACAGTTATTTTTCCTGATTTTAATTGTTCAGTTGTTTCAGCAACTTTATTTCTTATTTCCTCTTTAACTGTAGAAGTGTATATATCATTTTCAGCTAATTCTATAACACCTTCTTTTGCTCCAAGTACATTATGGCTGTTGAATTCTAATTTATCATTTAAGAAAGATTCCATTGTTAAAGCTAATGAGTTATCAACTCTTTTTAAAGCTGAAGATATTATATATTTTTGCTCTTCTTTTCCTTCGTAAGCTAAAGCTTGGTCACTATCCACACCTATTACATATTTTTTAGAATCTCTAGCTGCTTCTACTGAACCTGCTGAAGCTGGTCCTGCTGATGTGAATACTACGTCAGCTCCATTTGAATATTGAGCTAATGTTAATTCTTTAGCTTTTGCAGTATCAGTAAATGATCCTACATAAGCAACTTCAACTTTCATATCTTTATCTACGAATTTAGCTCCTTCTATATATCCTACTAAGAAGTCATTTATAACTGCTGATGTATCTCTAGCACCAACAAATCCTATAACTTTCTCTGGGTTAGCAAGTTCCATATCACTTGTAGTAACTAAAGCTGCTAATGTTCCAGCTAAGAATCCTGCTTCATTTTGTTTGTATGTCATTGAGTATACATTTTCTAAGTTGTACTCATCATAATTTACATCTGTATCATATATTAAGAATTTTTTATCTGGATATTGCTCTGCTGTATTTTCAACATGTTCTTTCATATCCCAACCACCAGTTATTATAACGTCAGCATCTGATTCTGATGCATCTATTAAAGCTGGCTCAAATTTAGTTTGATCAAATCCCATTTCTACTACTTCAACATCAACTTTATCACCAAATTGCTCTTTTATTTTTTCTGCACCTGCATTTGCTGAATCATTGATTCCTTTGTCACCTAAAGCTCCTGTTACTAATAATTTAACATTTACTTTGTCTGAACTTGAAGCTGTTTCATCTCCTCCAGCACCACATCCTACTAAAAAAGTAGCACTTAATCCTACTGCTAGTAGAGTTGATAATATTTTTTTCTTAAACATTTACTAAACCTCCGCGTTGTACACATTTGTCTTATTTGTGTCATTTAATAGTTTTATATATTCATCAAACGTAAGCCTGGGCTTATAATTTGATAATATCTCATTTGCTTTTTTTGCATCATTTTCTAGTAAATCTAGAACTGTTTCAGCAAAATATTTTATTGGTAATTCATAAGCTAAATATTTATCCTCTGTTCTAAAGTCATTTCCATGAATTCTACCAGCAAATCCTGATACACCAATTTGAACAGTTGGCAATAAGTAAGATAAGTCTCCCATATCTCCACTTGCAAATGAATGACAATCTTTTAAGATTTTATCTTCTTCTACAAACTTTAATATATTATCCTTTACTATTTCTGTAAGTTTATCATCTTGTATAAGTGGTAAGTATCCACCAGTATTCATGATCTCAACGTCAGCTCCAATAGCTAAAGCACCACCTCTTAATGCTCTGTCTACTTTTGTATCTACATCTTTAATAGCATCTAGAGTTCTTGCTCTTATGTACATGTCAATTACTACTCTATCTGGAACTGAATTTACTCCTGCTCCACCTTCACTTATTACATAATGAACTCTTATACAATCTTCTTCTTTAAAAGTTTCTCTTAAATAACTTATTGCATTTAGTGCAACATTTGCAGCATTTAAAGCATTTACACCATCACAAGGACTGAACCCTGCATGAGTAGAAACTCCTTTAAATATAATTTTCTTACCTAAGAATCCATTTAAACTAGAATTAACTTCAGATAAGTATCCCTCATAACTAGGTGGCATTGAGTGGCATGATAAAACTAAGTCTATATCATTAAAAGCATTTAATTTTATCATTTCTTGTTTACCAGACATATAAGAAATCTTATTTTCTTTAACTAAATTTTCACGGTATTCAAAATCACAATATTCTTCTGCTGGTGTTCCTATAAAGGATATTTTTCCTCCAAGTTTATCTAAAACATTTGCTTCTTTTAGAGCAATAAACGTTCCAAGCATCACACCTACTTGAGCATAATGACCACAAGAATGAGCACAGTTATCTTTTTTACCTAAATATGTATGATCTGTTGATGGCACAGAATCTAATTCACATAAAAGAGCAATATGCGGACCTTCTTTTTTAGAATCTATGGTTGATTTTATTCCTGTTATTGCTATATCTGATTTATAAGATAAATTATATTCATCAAGTATTTTGCAAATTAATTTGTTAGTTTCGAACTCTTTAAAACCAAGCTCTGGATTTGTATAAATTTCTTCACTTAATTCAATTATTCGATTTTTAATTATATTAATCTTATCTAATATTGCTTCTTGCATAATACACCTCTTTTCGAACTTTATTTTTTTGAATATGTTTAGTTCGATTACATTTTTTATTATATATACTTTATGAATATTATTCAATATAATTTTGTCGATTTTTGTTTTTTTTAGTATTTTTCTGTATATTTTTTGATTTTTCTATAAAAATGTTTGTTTTTTATTCTTCCCCCATACTTAAATTTCTAATTTTAGTATGAATCAATATTTTAGATATATAATTTTGAATAAATTTGGCTATTTTACTTATATATATTAATCGAAGCTGATAGAATTGTTGTTATGAAAGATGGTGTAGTTCAACAAATAGGTACTCCTCAAGAAATTTACGCTAATCCAAGTAACATGTTCGTTGCTGGATTTATAGGGGCTCCTCAAATGAACTTTATAG
>NZ_JAGHFM010000257.1 GCF_017888745.1 Terrisporobacter sp.
GATTATGCACCATAGAGTTGAAGATGTTGATTTTGATGTGGCTGTTTTTTCTAATTTATCACCAGATCATATAGGACCAAAAGAACATCCTTCATTTGATGATTACTTAAATTGTAAATCAAAATTATTTAAAATGACTAAGTTTGCAATCATTAATGTAGATGATGAATATTCAGATAAAATAATTAAAAATTGTGAATGTGATACTGAAACTTTTTCTATTATTGGAAAAGGAGACTTAAATGCTAGTAATATAAAGCATTCTAAAAAAATTGATTCTCTAGGTGTTACTTTTGACTACAGCAAGGATGGAGAAATAACAAAATCATGTTTTATTTGTTGTCCTGGTAATTTTAGTGTATATAATGCCTTGTCAGTTATATCTGTTTGTGAATATCTGGGTATTAGTCAAGAAAATATACTAGATTCATTGAAAAATATACAAGTTAAAGGAAGAGTAGAAGTTTTAAATATACTTCCTTATGCAAATGTAATAGTGGATTATGCTCATAATGGAATTAGCTTAGAAAATATTTTACAAACACTAAAAAATTATGAACATAACAGGTTAATTTGTTTAGTCGGATCAGTAGGTGGAAGAACTGAAACTAGAAGAAAGGAAGTCGGTGATGTGATAGCTAAGGAATGTGATATGGCTATATTGACATCATACAATCCTAATTTTGAAGATCCTATGAATATAATAAATGATATATCTAAATCTTTCGTAGATTCTGCTTGTGAGATTATAAAAATACCTGATAGAGAAGAAGCTATAAGACAAGCTATAAATATTGCTCAAGAAGGAGATATTATAGTTTTAGCAGGAAAAGGACATGAAAATTATCAATTAATCCAAGGTAAAAAGATACCTTTTAATGAGTCTGAAATAGCAAAGGATGAAGCTAGAAAAGTTTTAGAAAAAAGAAATAAAATGAGTTAAAGATAACTAAACTAATATATAATAAAAAGTTGGGTAATATATTATCTGACTTTTTATTATATATTAATTATATTATTCTCAAAGTTAGATTTTATTTTATTGAGAGTATTAAAATATTATATATTTTAAATAAAAAAGCTAATGAATAAATCATTAGCTTTTAATATATTAAACGTTAAATCTAAAGTTTACAACGTCTCCATCTTGCATTACATATTCTTTTCCTTCAAGTCTAACAAGACCTTTTTCTTTAGCATGAGCTAAAGATCCGCATTCAACTAAATCATTATAATTAACTATTTCAGCTCTGATGAATCCTCTTTCTATATCAGAGTGTATTTTACCAGCAGCTTGAGGAGCTTTAGTTCCTACTGTTATAGTCCAAGCTCTAACTTCTTGAACTCCAGCTGTTAGATAAGACATAAGTCCAAGTAATGAATAAGAAGATTTTATTAATTTATCAAGACCAGATTGCTCAAGACCTAAAGATTCTAAGAATTCTTTTTTCTCTTCTTCTGATTCAAGCTCTGATATTTCAGCTTCTATTTGAGCACAAACTACAATAACTTCAGCATTTTCAGTTGCAGCAAATTCTCTAACTTTATTTACATATTCATTGTTTTCTGCTTCGTCAGCTAAATCATCTTCACAAACATTAGTAGCGTATATTACTGGTTTAGAAGTTAATAAGTTTAAAGTATTAACAAATTGTTGTTGATCTTCAGTTAAATCCATTGTTCTAACTGATTTATTATCTTCTAATACTGCTAATATTTCTTTTAAGAACTCAACTTCAGCAGCTATAGATTTATCAGCTTTAGCAGCTTTTGTACTTTTTAAGATTCTTCTTTCTAGTATTTCTATATCAGAGAATATTAATTCTAAGTTTATAGTTTCTATATCTCTAAGTGGATCAACACTTCCGTCAACGTGAACAACGTTAGTATCATCAAAACATCTAACAACGTGAACTATAGCATCAACTTCTCTTATATGAGATAAGAATTTGTTTCCTAAACCTTCACCTTTTGAAGCTCCTCTAACAAGGCCTGCTATATCACAGAACTCTATAGCTGTTGGAACAACTTTTTTGCAATCATACATTTTTCTTAGTACTTCTAATCTTTCGTCTGGAACAGAAACAACACCTACGTTTGGTTCTATTGTACAGAAAGGGTAGTTTGCAGATTCTGCACCTGCTTGAGTTATAGCATTAAATAGTGTACTTTTACCGACATTTGGTAATCCTACTATACCTAATTTCATATTGATAATCTTCCTTTCTTATATGAATTTACATATTTGTTATATTTTAATTATTCTCAGTATAATAATAACCTTATTAGTCTTTATAGACATACATATTGATTATACATCATAATCTTAAGATGTGTAAACTAATTTAGTTTAAGTTATTTTATGTAAAAAACAATAATTTTGTATAATTTTATATCTTATAAAGGATTTAAAGTGTCAATTTAGCATATCCTAATAAAAATTGTTTAAATAAAATAAAATTTACTATTTTAGAAAATAATAAAAACGATATAATTATATAAAAGGAAAATTTATGAATATATATCATTTATTATATATACATCAGTTAACTCATAAGAGGAGGTAAAAATGAAAAATATTAAGACTATAAATTTAGGCAAAGGCATTAATTTAACTTTAATACCAGAAGAAAAATTTAAAACAAATTTAGTTAGTATCTATATCCAAAGATTATTAGATAAAGAAGAAGTAACAAAAAATGCTCTACTTCCTGCAATAATAAAAAGTGGTAGTGAAAAATATCCAAGTGCAAGAGATATGGCTGCCCATCAAGATGATTTATATGGAGTATCTATAGGGGCAGACACTAGTAAGAGAGGAGAAACTCAAGTCATAACTTTTAAAATTATAAGTACAGATGAAAAATATTTAGATGAAAAAATATTTAAACCTGTTGTAGAGTTTTTAGATGAAGTAGTAAATCATCCTTTAGTAATAGATGGAGGCTTCAAAGAAGAGTATGTTGAGATAGAGAAGCAAAGTTTAAGACATAGAATTGAATCAGTAATAAACGATAAGGGTAGATATGCCATAGAACGCGCTCGCGAAGAAATGTTTAAAAATGAAAGATATGGTATAAGTGATTTAGGGTATTTAGAAGATATAGATAAAATAAATGGTAAAGATTTATATAAACATTATCAACAAATAATGAAAACTTCTCCTATTGATATAGTTGTAGAAGGAAATTTTAACGAAGAAGAAATAGTAAATATAATCTCAAATGGATTTAATTTTGAGAGAGAAGAAATTATAGAAATACCTAGAGCCGAATTTAAAAAGAAAATAGAAGAAGTAAAAGCTATAGAAGAAGATATGGATATAACTCAAGGTAAATTAGTTATGGGATATAGATGTAATGTAGACTATAAAGATGAGTATAGATATTATTCACTACTTGTTGGCTCAAGTGTATTAGGTGGTGGACCTCATTCTAAGTTATTTATGAATGTAAGAGAAAAAGAAAGTTTATGCTATTACATTTACTCTTCTATTGAAAAGTACAAAACATCTATGTTTATATCATCTGGTATAGAAAGAGCCAACTACGACAAGACTGTAAAATTAATTAAAGAGCAATTAGAAAATTTAAAAGATGGAAAAATTTCTGAGGAAGAATTATTAAACAGCAAGAGTGCACTTATTAGCTCATTAAAAACAATAAAAGACTCTATTGGAGGAGCATCAGATTTTTACTTCTCACAACATATGGGGCAAACTAATACAACTGTTGAAAGAATAATTGAAATAATAGAAAAAATTATGGTAGAGGATATAGTAGATGCTGTTAAAGATATAGAACTAGATACTATATACTTCCTAAGTAATAGCAAGGAGGCATAATGATGGAAAAAATAGTTAATGACTTATTGAAGGAAGAATTATATTATGAAAAATTAGAAAATGGTCTAGAAGTTTACTTCATGCCTAAAAGAGGGTTTACAAAGAAATATGCAGTCCTTGCAACTAATTATGGCTCAAATGACTTAGAGTTTATACCTATAAATGAGAAAGAAAAACTTGTAGTAAATGCTGGTATTGCTCACTTCTTAGAGCATAAAATGTTTGAGCAGCCAGATGGAGGTAATGCTTTTGATAAATTCTCTAAATGGGGAGCAAGCGCCAATGCTTTTACCAATTTTACAATGACAGCTTATTTATTCTCAGCAACAGAGAATTTCTATGAGTGTTTAGATCATTTAATAGATTACGTTCAAACACCTTATTTCACAGATGAAAATGTAGAAAAAGAAAAAGGTATAATAGAACAAGAAATAAAAATGTATAATGACGACCCTGAGTGGAATGTATTTTTCAATGCATTAAAAGCTATGTATGTAAATCATCCAACTAGAATTGATATAGCAGGTACTGTTGACAGTATATATAAAATAACTAAAGAGGAACTTTATAAATGTTATAACACTTTCTATAATCCGGCAAATATGATTTTATTTGTTGTTGGTGATTTAGATTCTGAGGAAGTATTTAAGCATGCTAGAAATGCAAATCATAAAGATATAGAAAAATTACCAGAAGAAATAGTAAGATTTTATCCAGAAGAACCAAATAAAGTTAATCAAAAAGAAATAATAGAAAAATTCCCAATATCAATGCCAATGTTTTCGATATGTTTCAAAGATGATAAAGTAGGGATAAAAGGAAATGAACTATTAAGATATGAAGTAATAACAGATATACTTAATGATATGCTATTTAAAAAGGGTAGTGTTATATATGAAGATTTATATATGCAAGGATTAATAACTCCTAGTTTTGGAGCAGGATTCTCTTCACAAGTTGACTATGCTTATACTTCAATAGGTGGTGAGTCTAAAGATCCGCATAAGGTAAAAGAAATAATTATGAGCTATTTAGAAAAATTTAAAGAAGAAGGCCTAGATAGAGAAGCTTTTGAAAGAACTAAAAAGAAACAAATAGGTAATTTCATAAAATACTTTGACTCAGTTACATTTATAGCAAATAACTTTATAACATATAAATTTAAAGGTATAAATTTATTAGATTATGTTGAAGTTATGAAAGAGGTAACATTTGAAGAAGTTACTGAAAGATTAAAACATCATTTTAAAGAAGATAATTGTGTAATATCTATAGCCGAACCAAGATAAATTGAATAATAATTATTGAATAAATAAGGATAATTGTGGAAAATTTAATTAATGGATGTAATTTAGTTAAATTTTACATAAATTATCCTTTTTTACTTATTTGTTGTAAAATAGTCAATAATAAATTATAATTAATGGATTCTATTTTTTTATTAATCAGAAACTGGTATAATAAAAATTGAAAGCGAATTATTTAGGTACTAAGGAGGCTATGTTTTATGATTGATATACATTGTCATATTTTACCTGAAGTAGATGATGGTTCAAGAAGCTTAAATGAGTCTATAGAAATGGCTATGATAGCTAAAGAACAAGGTATAAAAAAAATAATTAATACATCTCACTATCATCCAGACTTCAGTTATAAAAAGGGTGAAGAATTACTTAAGGAATTAAATGATTTTAATAATGTACTAAAAGAAAATATGATAGATATAGAAGTTCTAATTGGGAATGAAATTTATTATACACAAGACTTAATAAAACATATAGATGAGTTGGATTTTTATACATTAAATAATAGTAGGTATTTGTTAATAGAATTTCCACCAACTAATTTTCCCAAAGACTTATGTAATATAGTATATGAGTTAAAAGAAAGAAACTATATACCTGTATTTGCTCATGTGGAAAGATACAGAGAAGTTCAAGAAAATCCAGATTTAATTTATGAAGCTATAAAAGCAGGAGCTATAATACAAGTAAATTCTAACAGTATATTAGGTAAAAGCGGACAAACAATTGAGCAAGTTTGTGATACTTTAATAAAACGTAATATGGTTCATGTAGTTGGATCAGATGCTCATAGAAGTAAAAGAAGAACGCCTATATTTTTAGATGCTTATAAATATGTAAGTGATAAATATTCTAAAGATTATGCAGATGACATATTTATAAAAAATAACAACGCAATTGCGAATGATGAAGATATAATGGTGCCAACACCTTATGAATTTGAACCTAAGAAAAAAGGCTTTTTAAGTAGATTATTTAAATTATAAGAGGTGTTAAAATGAATAGAGTAGCATTTACTATATTTGGACTAGATATAATGTGGTATGGAGTATTAATGGCTATAGGCATGATACTTTGTGTTTTGTTAGCTTTGAAAGAAGGTAAAAGAGTACATATAAGCGAAGATGATATACTAAATTTAGCTATAACAGCAATTCCATGTGGGTTATTAGGAGCTAGACTTTATTATGTAATTTTTAATTGGTCATATTATTCTCAAAATTTATCTGAAATATTAAATTTCAGAGGTGGCGGAATGGCAATTCACGGAGCTTTAATAGGTGGTATTTTAGCAGGATTTGTTTATACTAAGATCAAAAAAATTAACTTTTTCAAGATGGCTGATGCTGTTATGATAGGTATACCTCTAGGTCAAGCGATTGGTAGATGGGGGAATTTTATTAATGGTGAAGCTCACGGAGGTCCAACTAACTTACCGTGGGGAATAATGGTAGATGGAATTAAAGTTCATCCAACATTTCTTTATGAATCTATATGGGATTTAGGAATATTTATATTCTTATGGTTCTTTAGAAAACATAAAAAATATGAAGGGCAAGTTGCCATTTATTATATAATTTTATATTCTATAGGAAGATTTTTCATAGAAGGATTAAGGACGGATTCTCTTATGCTTGGCCCACTTAGAATGGCACAAGTAATAAGTTTAGTAGGAATAATACTTTGTGTAATTTTACATAAAATACTATTAAAAAAGCAAAATAGACAGTAAGAAGAGTAACTCTTAAGGAGAAGAAAGAATGGAATTTAATCATGTATCAGTACTTTTAAATGAATGTATTGAAAATTTAAATATAAAAGAAGATGGAGTATATGTAGACTGTACTATGGGTGGTGCAGGTCACTCTAAAGAAATTGTAAAAAGATTATCTGATAAAGGGCTATTTATAGGATTTGACCAAGATAAAAATGCTATAGCAACTGCTAAGGAAAGGCTTAGTGAATATTCAGATAGAGTAAAGTTTGTTCATAGTAACTTTGAAAACATAAAAGAAGAATTAGAAAAGTTGGGAATTGAGAAAATAGATGGTGTATTAGCTGATTTAGGCGTTTCTTCTCATCAGCTTGATGAAGCTGATAGAGGATTTTCTTATATGCATGATGCACCACTTGATATGAGAATGGATGTTAGACAAAGTTTTTCTGCATATGACGTGGTAAATACTTATAGTGAAGAAGATTTAGCAAGAATTATTAGAGATTATGGAGAAGATAATTGGGCAAAAAGAATAGCCAAATTTATTGTTGAAGAAAGAAAAGAAAAAACAATAGAAAATACTGGTGAACTTGTGGAAGTAATTAAAAAAGCCATACCTAAAAAAGCTAGAATAGATGGACCACATCCAGCCAAGAGGACTTTCCAAGCTATAAGAATAGAAGTAAATAATGAACTTAGTGTAATCAACAAGATGATAAGGGATGCTGTATCTATGATGAATAAAGGAGGAAGAGTTTGTATAATAACATTCCATTCTTTAGAAGATAGAATTGTTAAAAATGAATTTAAAGATTTATCATTAAGTTGTGTTTGTCCACCAGCACTTCCTATTTGCCAATGTGATAAAGTATCAGAAGTTAAGGTAATAACAAGAAAGCCAATACTTCCAAGTGATGAAGAAATAGAAATAAATCCAAGAGCTAGAAGTGCAAAATTAAGAGTTGCTGAGAAAAAATAAATATATATAAAATGAATTTTTATATTGCTCTGTATATTTAATATGTATACAATTAACTTAATTAAATTAATAGTAAAAATCTTATCAAGAGTGATGGAGGGAATAGGCCCAGAGAAGTCCAGCAACCTATAAATAGATAGGTGCTAAATCCTACTTATGGAAACATAAGAAAGATAAGAGATATCTTTAGATATTTAGACTCTTTTATCTTTAATGATGAAAGAGTCTTTTTTAATTGTAAGTAAATTATGTGTTATCTGTTCTGTAGATAACATGTAATTTTCAACTTTTTCACTTGAGCAACGTGCAAAGCCGTTGGCGACATGAACGAAGTTAATTTTTTTATTATAAAAATATATTAAATGTAGGGGGAAAAAGAATGGAAAATAGAAATTTAGGTTTTAGTACATTACAAATTCATGGGGGACAAAAGATAGATAAATCTACAGGAGC
Organism: Terrisporobacter sp.; assembly: GCF_017888745.1. Lineage (GTDB taxonomy): Bacteria > Bacillota > Clostridia > Peptostreptococcales > Peptostreptococcaceae > Terrisporobacter. The sequence continues at coordinate 8,298 of NZ_JAGHFM010000257.1, forward strand.
TAGAGCAGTACCAATTTATCAAACAACATCATATTGTTTTGATGGTGTTCAACATGGAGCAGATTTATTTGCTTTAAAAACTGGTGGACATATTTATTCAAGAATATCGAATCCAACAGTAGCAGTATTTGAAGAAAGAATGGCCCTACTTGAAGGGGGAGTAGGAGCAGTTGCATTTTCTTCTGGTATGGGAGCTATAAATGCGGCTATACTTAATATTTTACAGTCAGGAGATGAAATCGTAGCAGCTCCAACCATATATGGTGGAACTTTTAATTTATTAACAAATATGTTACCTAAACTTGGAATAACAACTCATTTTGTTAATCCAGATGATCCAGAAAGTTTCAGAAAAGCTATAAATGATAAAACAAGACTTGTGTTTGCAGAAACAATAGGCAATCCAGGAATAAATTTAATTGATATAGAAAAGATAGCATCAATTGCTCATGAAGCTAAAATACCATTTATGTTAGATAATACTTTTGGAACTCCTTATTTAATAAAGGTATTTGACCACGGTGTTGATATAGTTGTTCACTCAGCTACTAAATTTATAGGTGGCCATGGAACTACTTTAGGTGGTGTAGTAGTAGATAGTGGAAAATTTGACTGGATAGATAGTGGTAAATTCCCATGTCTAACAGAACCAGACCCATCTTATCATGGACTAAACTATGCTAAGGATATTGGAGCAGCAGCATATAGTACAAAATTGTTGGCGCAGTTTTTAAGAGATACGGGTGCATGTTTAAGTGCTCAAAGTGCTTTTCAACTACTTATAGGACTTGAAACTTTATCTTTAAGAATAGAAAGACATGTTTCTAACACTAAAAGAATTACTGAATTCTTAAGTAATCACTCACAAGTATCGTGGGTAAATTATCCAGGACTTGAAGGTAATAAGTACCATGAATTATCTAAAAAATATTTGCCAAAAGGACCTGGATCAATATTTACTTTTGGAATAAAAGGTGGATTACAAGCAGGAATTAAGTTTATAGAGTCTCTACAAATATTCTCTCATCTTGCAAATGTAGCGGATGCTAAATCACTTGTAATACATCCAGCAAGTACAACTCATGCTCAGTTAAATGAAGAAGAGCAAAAACTAGCTGGGGTTACACCTGATATGATCAGAATATCTGTAGGAATAGAAGATATAGATGATTTACTTTGGGATTTAAATCAGGCCTTAGAAAAAGCTTCAGTATAATTTTATTTTAATAGAGAGATATATATAAGATGAACTTTCAAAAGTTCATCTTTTTCTATATAAACAAATTACTCTTATATCATTTGTATATAAGAAGTATCTGCTATAATTAATTTGGAAAATAATTAAAGGGGGGACATTGAATGGAAGTTAGTCAAGGGAAAAACACTTACTTATTTTCAGATAAAAGTCTGTATAAGTTAATTTTACCACTAATAGTAGAGCAGCTACTTTTAGTGACAGTTGGTTTAGTAGATTCTATGATGATATCAAGTGTAGGTGAGGCGGCAGTATCAGCAGTTTCTCTAGTTGATAGCATAAATATTCTATTAATAAATACTTTTACTGCGCTTGCAACAGGTGGGGCGGTAGTTTCTGGACAATATATAGGTCAAAAGAGAGAAGATAGGGCATGTAGGGCGGCAGATCAATTAGTACTTTTTCTTATTGTGAGCTCTATAGGAGTAATGATACTTTGTTATTTATCTAAATATTTTATACTGCATGTTGTTTTTGGAAAAATAGAACCAGATGTTATGTCATATTCTAATACCTATCTAATGATAGTATTTAGTTCAATTCCTTTTATTGCTGTCTATAATGGTGGCGCAGCATTATTTCGTGCAATGGGCAATTCAAAGATTACCATGAAAATATCAATTATGATGAATCTAGTAAACTTAATAGGTAATGCTATTTTAATTTATGGTTTTAAAATGGGGGTAGCTGGTGCAGCAATACCTACAGTAATTTCTAGAATTTTAGCAGCTTTAGTGATTATTTATTTAATAAAAAATGAAAATTTACAAATTCATTTATCAAAAAAGCTGTGCAAAAGATTTGATAAAAAATTAATTAAAAAAATACTTTATATTGGAATACCAAATGGCCTAGAAAATGGAATGTTTCAGCTTGGTAAAATTATTGTACTAAACTTAATAGCCACTTTCGGTACTGCGGCTATAGCAGCAAATGCAGTAGGTAACTGTGTGGCATTATTTCAAATTGTTCCTGGTATGGCAATTAGTCAAGCAGCACTTGCAGTAACATCTCAATGTATTGGCGCAGGAGATTTTGAACAGACTAAATATTATACAAAAAAATTAATTAAAATATCTATTACTAGTATATTAATAACTGTACTAATTACATTTGTTACTCTACCAATTATAATTAAAGCATATAATTTATCTTCATACACAGCTAAAATGGCTAAGAATATTATTTTATATCATGGTGGAATTGGAATACTTATATGGACTATATCTTTTGTTTTACCAAATACATTGAGAGCCGCCAATGATGTTAAGTTCTGTATGATAATAGCTGTTTTATCTATGTGGATTTTTAGGATAGGATTTAGTTATGTATTAGGAAGATATATGGGATTTGGAGTAATGGGAGTTTGGATAGCTATGAGTATAGACTGGGCTGTTAGAGCAATTTGTTTTGTAGCTAGATACAAAGGTAGTAAATGGAAACTTCATCATATATAGATAATAAAAAATATATAAATAATAAGCTCATTATTTAAAATAAATAATGAGCTTATTATTTTACATAGAGATATTATAATTATTTTTATTGAAGTAAATTTACACATTTATTGAATATTACTCAATAATATATACATTTGAAAATGAAGATTTTTTTTCGTTTATAAAAATACTTATAGAATCATATAACACATTTTCATCTTCTGAATATATAGTATTCTTTTTTCTTATGACATAAAGCTTTTTATTGCTCTCTGAGGAAGATATTGTATTGGATTTTATTATAAAAGTTTTATCTTCTAAATAGGAATTTACATCTTTAAATTCATTTTTTATTCCATTAAAAAATATATATTTATTTTCTTTAGTTATTATTTTATAAACACCTTCTTCTAGATTTTCATCATTTACTATATTTAAAATATTTTTGTTGTTTAAGGCACTAATATCAATTGTTGATAAAGAAACTAAATTATTATCTATTTTGTTTTTACTACAGCCATAAAAAATTAAAGATGAAAATATTAATACAAATATAAGTATATTTTTCTTCATAAGCTCCTCCAACTTTAAATAATTAAACTTTTAGTAAATAAAGTTTAATTAAAGTATAGATTATTTATTTGTAAATATAAATATATTGAATGGATTTAATTTTATTATAATCATCAAATTTACAAAAGAAATTGTAAATTATATGAAAAAATTTACAACAAATTATATTTTATACTCTTTTATGTATTAATTTTTGTATAAATCTTTAAAGGAGGCTATGGTAATTAAAACAAATACTTTAAGTATGAAAATTTTTTAATAGTTATTATTAATATAAGGAGTGATTTCTTGAAGAAAAAGAAGAAGGTAGAAAACATAAATGAATATAAAAGAAGAAAAAAGAATAGAAATAGAAAGAGAAAAATAAAAAAAATGGTAAGACATGTTTTATTAATAGTTCCTATAGTAGCAATACTTATAATTAATTTATGTGGAAATGCAATAGTATCAAATTATAAATATAAAATAAATAATTTGAAGAAGGATTTGAGAAAAGAAGAAATAGCATTAGATGAGTTAAAAATGGAGCAACTAAAATACGATAATATAACCAATGTTGAACAAAGTGCAAAGGATGAGTTAGGTATGGATTACCCTACGAAAAGTCAAATTAGATATATTGACATGGGAAACTAAAGGGGGAGGTTGTTAATGAAAATAAGGATAAAAAGTAAGAAAAGATTAGTTGTTGTAATGGTATTAGCTTGTAGTTTGTTTTTGTGTCTTATAGGTAGAATTGGATATTTACAGCTAGTAAAAGGAGAGTGGCTAAGTACAAAGGCATCAGAGCAACAAACAAGGGAAATTCCAATCGAGGCAAAAAGAGGAACTATTTATGATACTAATATGAAAGAATTAGCTGTAAGTGTAACTAAATATACAGTATGGTGTAAACCAGTAGAAGTGAAAGATGCAGAGAAAACTTCTAAGGAACTTTCAAAGATTATTGACGAAGAATATGAAGATGTATATGAAAAGATAAATAAGAAAAACATGGCCTTAGTTAAAGTAAAAAGATGGATAGATGACGAAACAGCCGATAAAATTACTAAGGCAGGATTGCCTGGCATATGGGTGGCAGAAGACAATCAAAGATATTATCCTTATGGAAACTTTGCATCTTATGTTTTAGGTCATACTTCATCTGATTCAACAGGTGTAGCTGGTATAGAGCTTAAGTACGATAATGTATTAAAAGGTACAGCTGGAAAACTAATAGTTAGTACAGATGCAGCGGGAAAAGAAATTCCACAAGGATCGGAACAGTATTATGAACCAACAACTGGAAATGGATTAGTTCTTACTATTGATGAAGTTATACAACACTATTGTGAAAAGGCAGCTCAAAGGGCTTATGAAGAAAATAATGCATCAAAAGTAACTATAATAGCTATGGAGCCAAGCACAGGAAATATTTTAGGAATGGTTAAAAAACCAGACTATGATCCTAATAATCCTACAGAGGCAATTTATCCATACTATGAGGAGTTGCTAAAGGATTGTAAAAATAATGATGAAAAAATGAAAGCTTATTATTCTATGTGGAGAAATCCAGCTGTAAGCGATACATATGAACCAGGATCAACATTTAAACTTATTACATCTGCTGCGGGATTAGAAGAAGGCGTAGTTAAACCAAATGATAAGTTTGTTTGTAAAGGTAGTGTGGTAGTTGGAGGAAGAAAGCTTAAATGTTGGAGATCTTATAATCCACATGGAACTGAAACATTTAAGCAAGGTGTACAGAATTCTTGTAACCCTGTATTTATAGAAGTAGGTAACAGACTAGGTGTTTCAAAATTATATGATTACATAGAAGGGTTTGGCTTGAGCAAGAAAACAGGCATAGATTTACCAGGTGAGGCTTTAGGTGTTATGTATAAGGAAAAAGATGTTGGTCCAGTTGAACTTGCTACAATTTCTTTTGGTCAATCTAATTCTTTGACTCCTATACAGTTAATAACAGCAGTTTCTGCAATAGTAAATGATGGAAATTTAATGCAACCAAGACTAGTAAAAGCTTATACAGATAATAAAGGAAATATAACAGAAGAGGTTGAACCAGTTAAAGTTAGACAGGTAATATCTGAAGAAACTTCTAAGCAAATGAGAGAAATTATGCAATCAGTTGTAACTGAAGGTGGAGGTAAGATAGCATACTTACCAGGATATAGACTTGGTGGAAAAACAGGAACAGCTCAAAAAGTTGTTAATGGATCATATGCTCAAGGAAAATATGTATGTTCATTTGTAGGTGTAGCTCCAGCGGACGATCCTAAAATAGCAGTTCTTGCTATAGTTGATGAGCCAACGGGAGTATCTGCATTTGGGAGTACAACAGCAGGTCCTATAATTAAAGAGGTTATGAATAACTCACTAAAATATTTAGGTGTTGAACCTAAATATACAGATGAAGAAAAAAAGGAAAATGTTAAAGAAAAAGTGGTAGTTCCAGATGTTAGAGGTTTAACTATTGAAGAAGCAACAAAAGTTTTAGAAGAATCAAAATTAGAAGCTAATGTTGATAATGATGTTGAAATTGAAGAAGGTACAGTTATAACAGATATGTTCCCAAAACCTGGAATAAGTGTAAATGAAGATTCCTTAATATCCTTATACTTCGATAATTAATATTATAGAAACTTATAAATATCTTCAAAAAAAAGTTAATATGGTATATAATTATTAAGATAAAATATAAAAGGCAATGTATAATATGCATTGCCTTTTATAGAGATAGTTGTAAAATTTAATATTAATTAAGGAGGTTAAGATGGAATATTTAACTATAAAAGAGTTAATACTTGCAAGTAAAGGCAACTTAGTATGTGAATCTAAAGATTGTGACAAAGTTAATGATGTTGTTATTGATAGTAGAAAAGCAACTAAAGATAATGCATTTGTTGCCATAGTAGGTGAAAACTTAGACGGACATAATTTCATCAACTTAGCTATAAATCAAGGCTGTAGAACTATTATAAAGAATAAAAATAACAACGTTGACATAGAAAATAAAGAAGTTAATGTGATAGAAGTAGATAATACACAAATAGCTTTAGGTGATATAGCTAGATTTTACAAAGAAAAATTTGAAATACCTTATATTGCTGTAACAGGCAGTGTGGGAAAAACGACTACTAGAGATATGATACATTATACTATTAGTTCAAAATACAATGCATTAAAAAATGTAGGAAATTTAAATAACCATTTCGGAGTACCTTTAACTTTATTTAATTTAAATAAGGAGCACGAATGTGCAGTAATTGAAATGGGAATGAGCAATTTTAAAGAAATTGAGTATTTAGTTAACATGGTTAATCCACAAATAGGAGTAATATCTAATATAGGATATTCTCATGTTGAAAATCTAGGAGATAGAAATGGTGTTTTTAAGGCTAAAATGGAAATAACTACAAACTTTAATGAAAGCTCATTATTAATTGTAAATGGAGATGATGATTGTTTAAAAACTTTAAAAAATCAAAAATTAGTTTACAAGTTAAAAACTTTCGGATTTGAAAAAGATAATGATATATATTGTGATAGTTATGATATGACTGATGACAGCACTACTTTTACTGCTGTAATAGATGGTAATACAGAAAAGTTTTTTATACCAACAGTAGGAAAGCATAATATATACAATGCTATGAGCGCGATTTTAGTTGGCCTTAATCTTAATATGACAATAGAAGAAATAAAAGATGGTTTAAAAGTATTCCAATGTACAAAAAATAGACTAGACATAATAAAAAAAGATAACATAACAATAATTGACTCAGTTTATAATGCTAGTATAGATTCAATGAATGCTGCATTAAATATATTAGGAAGATATGAAAATAGAAGAGTAGCTATACTTGGAGATATGTTTGAGATGGGTGAATTTGCAGAATTTGCACATAGACAAGTAGGAAAATTTGCTGTAGAAAATACAGATGTATTAGTAGCTATTGGTAAACATTCTGAGTATATTGTAAAAGAGTTAAAAGAAAATAATTTTAACTCAGAAAATATATATCACTTTAATAACAAAGAAGAAGCTATAGAAAATCTAGATAGTATTATACAAGATGGAGATGTTATATTAGTAAAAGCATCAAGAGGTATGTATTTAGAAAAAATTGTAGAACATCTTAATAAATAGACAAAATAATTAGCAAACTAGGGAGAGGAGTTTATATTATGTTAGGAATAACGCAACTTACTTATACAGCAATAATTGCATTTTTAATAGTAGTAATACTAGGGCCAATATTTATACCAATGTTAGCGAAGTTTAAATTTGGTCAAACAGTTAGAGATGATGGGCCACAAACTCATTTATTAAAAAATGGTACACCAACTATGGGTGGAGTACTAATGATAATAGCTATCCTTATTACTGGACTTACAAGAGCTCAAATAAATAAAGATTTATTAGTAGGGCTAATTTGTATTACAGGATTCGGATTTGTTGGATTCTTAGATGATTTTATAAAAATAAAAATGAAAAGATCATTGGGTCTTAAAGCTTATCAAAAAATAGTACTTCAATTTGCACTTGCATTTTTTGTTGCATACTATCAATATACTACATCACCAAGTGCTACACAAATAATGGTACCATTTACAGATTATATTATTAACTTAGGATCTTTGTATGTTCCAATAATGATGTTTATAATAATAGGAACAGTAAATGCAGTTAACTTAACAGATGGTCTAGATGGATTAGCATCAGGTGTAACGTTAATAGTTTCAATATTTTTTATGATGCTTGCAATATCAGTTGGAAACAATGATGTAGCAATACTAGCAGCGGCTACTGGTGGAGCTTGTTTAGGGTTCTTAGGATTTAACTCATATCCAGCTAAAGTATTCATGGGAGATACAGGTTCTATGGCTTTAGGTGGAGCAGTAGTGGCATTTGCTGTATTAACAAACTCTGTATTATTAATACCAATAGTTGGAGGTATATATTTTGCAGAAACACTTTCAGTTATAATACAAGTATTATCATTTAAATTAACTGGAAAAAGAGTATTCAAAATGGCACCAATACATCATCACTTTGAACAATGTGGTTGGCCAGAAACTAGAGTTGTATTTATATTTTGGATTACTACTGTAGTATTATCATGGATAGGAATTATTGCAGTATTCTAATAAATCGGGGGTATAAAGATGAACTTGAAAAATAAAAATGTCTTACTAGTTGGTCTTGCAAAAACAGGAGTATCCACTATAAAGTTATTAGATAAACTAGAATCAAACATAATAGTAAATGATATCAAGGATAAAGAAAAACTTAAAGATATATTAGAAGAGTTAAAAGACATAAAAAACGCTGAATACATTCTAGGATATCATCCAGAAAATGTAGATCATATAGATATAGCAGTAGTATCTCCAGGTGTTCCATTAGACTTACCTTTTATATTAAAACTAAAAGAAAAACAAATTGAAATAATAGGAGAAGTTGAATTAGCATATAGATTATCCAAAAATCCTATATTTGTTGGAATAACAGGAACAAATGGAAAGACTACAACAACATCTTTAGTAGGTGAAATATTTAAAGCAGCTCAAAAAGACACATATATAGTTGGAAATATAGGAAATCCAGTTATAGAGACAGTAGAGACTACAGATGAAGACTCATATCTTATAACAGAATTGAGTTCTTTCCAATTAGAAAGTATAGTAGACTTTAAACCAAAAGTTGCATCAATATTAAACCTTTCTCCAGATCATTTAAACAGACATCATACTATGGAAAATTATATAGCTGCTAAAGCTAATATATTCAAAAATCAAAACTATGATGATTTTGCTATATTAAATTATGATGATAAACAAGTTAGAGCGTTAAGTGAAAAATGCAATGGCCAAGTTATTTTCTTCTCAAGAAGAGAAAAGCTTGATAAAGGTGTATATTTAGATGAGAGCGACAATATAGTTATAGATATCGAAGAAAAAATAGTTTTATTAAATAAAAAAGAATTAAGTTTACCAGGACCACATAATTTAGAAAATTGTATGGCTGCAATAGCAATGGCTTATGTGTGCAAAATTGATTTAGAAACATTAAGAGAAGTACTTAAAACATTCAAGGCAGTAGAACACAGGTTAGAGTATGTAAGAACTTTACATGATATTATATTTGTAAATGATTCTAAAGGAACTAATCCAGATTCAACTATCAAAGCAATTCAATCTTATGATAACCCAGTTATATTAATTGCTGGAGGATATAATAAAGACAGTGATTACAATGAATTGCTAGCAATAGGCAAAAAAAATATTAAAGCTTTAGTTTTAATGGGTGAGACAGCCCCTTTAATAGAAGAATGTGCAAAAACTAAAGATTATAAAACTATTATAAGAGTAAATAATATGAAAGAAGCTGTTGAAGCTTCATATAGCCTAGCAAGTAAAGGTGATGTAGTTCTTTTATCACCTGCATGCGCAAGCTGGGATATGTACAAAAGTTTTGAAGTGAGAGGAATGGACTTCAAAGATAATGTTAACAGCTTAAAATAACTCCTTCAAAGCAATTATTGCGGAATGGAGGGTAGTCTATCAGATGCCTAGTAAAATTTTAAAAAAACAAATTAACAAAGGTATGAAGACTGATTTTGACTCAGTGGTATTTTATACTACTATGGTATTGGTATTTTTTGGGATTATCATGGTGTTTAGTGCGAGTTATATTCAAGCCTCATTTAAACATCACGATCCCTATTATTTTTTAAAAAGAGATTTAATTTATGCAACACTGGGTTTTACAGGTATGATGATTCTTTCAAATATTGACTATAGGCTTTGGAAGAAATATTCTACACATGTTTGTGTAATAGCCATAATTTTTTTAGTATTAGTTTTAACTCCTCTAGGAATAGAAGCAAATGGTGCTAAAAGATGGCTAGGTGTGGGAGGTGCAACTTTCCAACCATCAGATATAGCAAAATTCGCATGTGTAGTAATTACAGCGAAATTAATAGAAATAAGATATGACAAAATAAAATCTTTGACAAAGGGAATTTTACCACTTTTAATTATGCCTACGGTATTTTTTATACTAATAATGGCTGAACCTAATATGTCAACAGCAGGAACTGTTATACTTGTAGTATTTGTTATGTTGTTTGTTGCAGGTATGAATATGAAATTTGTTGGAGGAATGGGATTAGCTGGAGTAGGATTATTTGCCGCTTTAGTTTTAGCAGAACCTTATAGATTGAAACGTATGACGGCATTTTTAGATCCTTTTCAAGACCCACTTGGATCAGGATATCAGGTTATTCAAAGTTTGTATGCATTAGGCTCAGGTGGATTATTTGGTCTTGGTCTTGGAAAGAGTAGACAAAAATATTTCTACATACCAGAACCACAAAATGACTTTATCTTTGCAATCATAGGTGAAGAATTAGGATTAATAGGATGTATACTAGTTATTATGCTATTTATACTATTAGTTTATAGATGCGTAAGAATAGCCTTAAAATGTGAAGACATATTTGGATGTATGCTAGTTATAGGTATAGGAGCGTTAATTGGTATTCAAGCTGCATTAAATATTGCTGTAGCAACATCATCAATGCCAAATACAGGAGTAGCACTGCCGTTTATAAGTTATGGAGGTACATCACTGACCATGCTTATGGGTGAAATAGGAATAGTGTTAAATGTCTCCAAGCATGTCAAGATTAATTAACAGGAGATGATAGGATGAAAGTATTACTATCTGGCGGAGGAACAGGAGGTCATGTTTATCCTGCCATAGCAATCGCAAACAAAATAAAAGAAGAAAATCCTGATTGTGAGATATTATTTGTAGGGACGGAAAAAGGTATAGAATCAGAAATTGTTCCTAAGTATGGATATGAATTAAAAACTGTTACAGTACAAGGATTTAGAAGAAAAATAGATTTAGAGAATATAAAAAGAGTTTTTAAACTATGTAAAGGTTTAGAAGAATCTAGAAGAATTGTTAAAAAATTTAAACCGGATATAGTAATTGGGACTGGTGGATATGTTAGTGGACCTGTTCTTTTTAATTCTGCCCTTAGTAAAACTACTACAATAGTTCATGAACAAAACTCTTTCCCAGGAGTAACTAATAAAATATTATCTAAAGTGGTTACAAGAGTTCTTACAAGTTTTGAAGATTCTCATAAAAGATTTCCAGAAGATAGTAGAAATAAATTAGTACTTACAGGAAACCCGGTTAGAAAAGAAATATTGCAATCTAGAAAATCAATATCAAGAAAAAAACTTGGTATAAGTGAAGATAAAAAAATGGTTCTTTGTTACGGTGGTAGTGGTGGATCAAGAAAAATAAATGATGCCATGAAACTTGTAATTAAGAATATGATAGATGAGGATGTAGCATTTATATTTGCAACTGGAAAAGTATACTATGATGAATTTATACAATCTTTAGGTGATATACAATTAAAACCTTATCAAAGAATTATGCCTTATTTAGATAATATGGCAGATGGTTTAGCGGCTAGTGATATAGTAATAGGAAGCGCTGGTGCAATATCTTTAGCAGAAATAACTGCACTTGGTAAGCCATCTATAATAATACCTAAAGCATACACAGCAGAAAATCACCAAGAATATAATGCAAAAAGTATAGAAGCTCAAGGAGCTGGTATTGCCATATTAGAGAAAGAATTGACTCCAGAAAGATTAAATGAAGTAGTATTTAAATTATTAGGAGATAGAGAGCTTTTAATAGATATGTCAAATGCAAGTAAGGCTGCTGGTAAGCCTCAAGCTATTGATGCCATATATGATGAAATAATGGTTGCATATAATGAAAATAAAAAAATAAAATCATCAAAAAAAGTTAGTAAAGTTGAAGATGTTAAAGATAAAAATAAAGATGGTGAAACTATTATAAAAGAAGAAAAAGATAATAGTGAATCTAAAGAAATCAAAACAATTGGAATAAAGAAAAAATAACATATATCCCCTAATCATAATATTTATAAAAAGGAATTTAATATTATGATTAGGGGCATTTTGTATAAATATTATTTATAATGTACTATTGATCGCTGATTCATATACTGTGATAGAGGTATTGGATAGTACTAGATATAAAATTGAAATTGATGATTATGGTTTAATAAATGTGAATTTTTAATAAGCGATATTTACTATGTATAAAGAAGATATGAATATATAGAAAAAAAGCTAAGAAATTTATGCCAAGATATAAAAAGTATAAAAGACCTTTTGGTCTTTTATTTTTTTGAAAAAACTATAATTGCATCTTAGGTAATAAGGTTATTTAATGGTATCTAATTAAAAAATAACAAATTATTTGTAAGAAATAGATTTAATTTGCTAACTAAAAAATTAAAGTTTTGTAGGGATTTACAGGTTGAAGGAAGTATTTAAAATATAAGAGTATTATTAAAATATAATGTTTTATAGTAAAAAAATTAGGGGGTGTGTGCTTGAAAAGGAGAAGGAAAATTAATACACACAAATTAATAGGAATTTTGTTTTTTTCTTTGCTATTAATAATATGCACATGTTTCTTTTTAAATAGTGACTTATTTGATATAAAAGAGGTTGTGATAAAAAATAATGAAAATCTTAGTAAAAAGGAAGTTAATAAGTTATTAAATATTGATAAAGAAAAAAATATATTTTTTTATGATTTAGAGAAATTAGAGAAAAGATTAAAAGAGAACAATTATATAAAAGAGTGCTATATAAAAAGGCAATTACCAAATAAATTAATAGTGGAAATCAAAGAAAAAAATATCATAGGACCTCTATATAATAATAAGTCTTATTGCTATATAGATGATGAAGGAAGGTTAGTTGAAGAAAAAAGAGAATTAGAAGATGATTCATTTCTTATCAATGTAGACTATAGTATAAGAAATGAAAAAATAAGATTTGTTAATAATGATAAAGAAGTCTTATTGAAATTAATGAATACATTAAAGGAAGAGAATATAATTAGGACTTTAAGTACTATTAATCTAAATAGTGTATCTACAATTAATATAAAATGTAAGAGTGGACTTACTATTGATTTAAATAAAGATGATAATATAGATAAAAATATAACTAAGCTAAGCCGAGTATTAGTAGATTTGCAAAGTAGAAAACAAAATTATGGAAAAATTGATTTCACATGTAGTAGTTATATATTATATAAACCTTACTCTAAGTAAAAATATAGAAATTTATTAATACTATAAAATAACTTTGAAGTTATAACTATTCTAAAATGAAATACTCATTGGAAGTTTATAGGATTTATGGATGGAAAATGTTTGCTTATGGTAAAATATAATCAATTTATTGAAATTTTTCATAAAATTAGAAAATATGTATTTTCAAATCCTTATAATTGAGAGTATAATAATATAGAGAATAGAAAGCTTTTATATTATTTTATTTAAAAAGATATTTATCGATGTTATTTGACAATATGATAAGGAAAATAACTATATATAAATCTATATATATATGATATATAAAAGGAAAATAAATATTTTTGTAGAATAAGATAGTTATATGTTAACAAAAATGTTAGATAAAATGATATAATCATAATACATAACTATTTAATGCAAAAGATAGGGAGGTTTAGATAATGAGTAATAATAGAATTGACATAGAAACGGACAACAATAATGCCATTATAAAAGTTATTGGTGTCGGTGGCGGTGGAAATAATGCCGTAAACAGAATGATAAGAGAAGAATTAAAAGGAATAGATTTCATTTCAATAAATACTGATAAGCAAGCTTTATTATCTTCTATGGCCGAAAATCAAGTTCAAATCGGAGAAAAACTAACTAGAGGGTTAGGGGCAGGAGCTAAACCTGAAGTTGGTAAAAAAGCTGCTGAAGAAAGTAGAGAACAAATAGTTAGCTTACTTGAAGGAACGGATATGGTGTTTGTTACTGCAGGTATGGGTGGAGGTACTGGAACAGGTGCGGCACCAATAGTTGCAAAGTTAGCAAAAGAAATGGGGATTCTTACTGTAGGGGTTGTAACTAAACCTTTTGGATTTGAAGGGAAGGTAAGAATGAAAAATGCTGAAGAAGGTATAAAAGAGTTAAAAGCTAGTGTAGATACACTAATAACTATACCTAATGATAGATTATTACAAATAGTACAAAAAAATACTTCTATGGTAGATGCATTCTCTATAGCAGATAATGTGTTAAAACAAGGTATACAATCAATATCTGACTTAATCAAAATGCCAGGTCTTATAAACTTAGACTTTGCCGATGTAACTTCTATAATGAAGGATAAAGGTTTAGCGCATATGGGAATCGGTATAGCTAGTGGGGAGAATAGAGCTATAGAAGCAGCTAAAGAAGCTATACAATCACCACTTCTTGAAACTTCTATAAAAGGAGCTAAAGGGGTATTACTTAATGTTGCTGGTGGAGGAAATTTAACATTATTCGAAGCTAATGCTGCATCAAGCTTAGTAACAGAATCATGTGATCCAGAAGCTAATATAATATTTGGTACTTCTATAAGAGAAGATTTAGGTGAAGAAATTGCTATAACTGTTATAGCAACAGGATTTGAAACTAATCCATCACAAGGGTTTGAAGATTCTTTTAAAAATAGAGGAATGAATAGACCTTCTGAAACAATAAGTAAAAAAGTTGAAGAAGAAGTAGCTGTTGCTAAAGAAGAAAAAGTGCAAGAACCGGTAGAAGTTAAAAAAGTTCATACATCTCATACTAATGATTTGGATGATGATTTACCACCAATACCTGTTTTTTTAAGAAGAAATAGAAAATAGCATATTTACATAAAAATAAGAAGCCTAGGCTTCTTATTTTTGTTATAATACTAAATTATTATGCATATTATTAAATATAAAGAAAGATATGTAATTATGCCAAAATAGTTTTAATAACTATTTATTATACTGATTAAAAAAGTTATATATTATTATTTGAAAAAAGAAAAGAAAGAATCTTTTCTTTTTTTGTGTTTTTTTATAATAAACTTATTCCTATTCGACTGTTAAAACTGACATATTATTTTTTTTTACTGACTTATAATATATACATGAAAAGGGGGCGTAAATAATGTATCTAGATATCTACATTATTGAAAACCTATTAATAAATTATATTATTATAAGTTGTACATCTGTGCTTATAAAAAATCCAAATGGTTTTATAAGGAAAATAATAGGAGCAATTATAGGGACTATATATTCAGTAATATATCTGTTTCCAAGGATGCATTTTTTTTACACACTACCTTCAAAAACAATTTTTATTATAACTATAGGACTTATATCTTTTATTTACACAGATAGAAAAGGTTTATTAAAAGTACTTACTAGTTTCATCTTAGTTAATATTTTTATTTGTGGAAGTACATATTTTATAATTTATTTTACGGGTATAAGCGACTTAAAAATTTCATTTATAATAATATGCACATATATAAGTTGTCAGTTATTAAAGAAAATATATTCGGACATTACATTAATTAATCATATTAAGGAATTTACAAAGGATATAACAATAAGTTTATTAGGAGAAGAATTAAAGTGTGTTGCTCTTTTGGATAGTGGAAATTTATTAAAAGATCCAATAAGTAAAAGTGATGTGATTATGGTAAATTCTAATATTTTAAAAAAATATTTACCTGAAAACTATAATTATGAAAGTGTAGATATCCTTTTAACAGAAAAAATTATTAATAACTTAAGTGAGGATATATCAGCTCGTGTGAGAATAATACCATATAATCATGCTACTAGTAGCAAAACAAGCATGATACTAGGTGTTAAGGCAGATTATATACTTGTAGATAATAAAAAGATAGGCAATATTATACTTGGTATATCAAATTTTACTGATGAAAATTATAATGCCATATTAAATCCAAGTATAATTTGTTAGGTCTAAAAATGGGGAGGGTTACAATTGAAATTAACAATAATTAAGATTAAATGTAAAGTCAGTTCGTGGTTAGTAAATATAGGTATAAAACTAGGCATAATAAAGACTAATGGTATGTATTATATGGGCGGTGTAAACATACTGCCTCCACCATTGAAGCCTGAAGATGAAAAGTTATTAATTGATAAGTTGGAAAAAGATGAAAGTGTAAAATCAATATTGATAGAGAGAAATTTAAGATTAGTAGTATATATTTCAAGGAAATTTGAAAATACAGGTATAGATGTGGAGGATTTAATATCAATTGGTACTATTGGTCTTATAAAAGCTGTTAATACTTTTAAATCTAATAAAAATATAAAATTAGCTACTTATGCATCTAGATGTATAGAAAATGAAATATTAATGTACCTTAGAAAAAATAACAAGAAAAAAGTAGAGGTGTCATTTGATGAACCATTAAATACAGATTTAGATGGAAATGAGTTATTACTGTCAGATGTATTAGGAACAGAAAATGATGAGATATATAAGATAATTGAAGAAGAAATAGATAAGAACTTATTGTTCATGGCTTTGGATAAACTATCAGATAGAGAAAAGCAAATTATGGAATTGAGATTTGGACTAACTACTAGAGGAAATGAAAAAACACAAAAGGAAGTTGCTAACATCCTTGGTATATCTCAATCCTATATTTCTAGATTAGAAAAGAAAATTATTAGTAGGTTAAAAAAGGAAATGAAAAAATTTGTATAATTTAAATAATATCTCAATGAAAGTATAAAAATATATGATATGTAAATAATTTCATATAAAGAATCTTTTAAGAGAGGACTGAAACTTATGCAAATTAATAAGGTTGAAATCTGCGGTGTTAATACATCAGAACTGCCAGTTCTTAAAAATAATCAGATGATGGAATTACTAGTCAGAATAAAGGCAGGTGATGAGGAGGCTAGACAGCAGTTTGTTAGAGGAAATTTAAGGTTAGTTCTAAGTATCATTCAGAAATTTAACAATAGAGGAGAAAATATTGACGACTTATTTCAAATTGGATGTATCGGTCTTATAAAAGCTATTGATAATTTTGATTTAAGTCAAAATGTAAGATTTTCAACTTATGCAGTTCCTATGATAATAGGTGAAATAAGAAGATATTTAAGAGACAATAATCCTATTAGAGTGAGCAGATCTCTAAAAGATATTGCTTATAAGGCCCTTCAAGTGAGAGAAAGATTAATTAGAAGTAATTCAAAGGAACCGACGGTTTCAGAAATAGCAAAAGAACTAGAGCTTGATGTAGAATCAGTTGTTATGGCACTAGATGCAATACAAGATCCAATATCTTTATATGATCCGGTATATCAAGATAATGGTGATGCTATATTTGTTTTAGATCAAGTGCAAGATAAAAAGGATACAGATGAACATTGGCTTCAAGAAATAGCATTGAAAGAAGCAATTAAAAAATTAAATAGTAGAGAAAAGCTTGTTTTAGATTTGAGATTTTATAAAGGACGTACTCAAATAGAAGTAGCAGATGAAATAGGTATATCTCAAGCTCAAGTTTCACGTATAGAAAAAAATGCTTTAAAAAATATGAGAAAATATATTTAAATTTGCATTTGGAAAAAATCCTTAGTATAAGAATACTAAGGATTTTTTTGCATAGAAATATTAAGAGTATATTTTTTTTGTATTTTTAAGGAGGATGTTATAATATGATAAGAGTATCTGATATAATGGATAAAGAAATAATCAATGTGAAAAATGGAAAGAGAATGGGATTTATTACAGACATAGATATAGATGTAAATGAAGGTAGAGTAATATCTTTTTCTACAACTGGAGATGGAGGAGGATTTTTTTCTAGAGGTATTGACATGAATATGATATTTTGGAATGATATATTTAAAATAGGTTGTGACACAATAATAGTAAATATAGGTTCTGAAAAAAGATTCGATATTGAGGAGATAAGATAAAATTATAAATTTATATAAACTAAGGAGGAAGAATATGCAATGTCCTTATTGTAACTATAAAGAATCTAAAGTGGTAGATTCAAGACATACAGATAGTAAATCTATTAGAAGAAGAAGAGAGTGTGAAGCTTGTAAAAAAAGATTCACAACTTATGAAACAATAGAAACAACACCAGTGATGGTAGTAAAGAAAGATAATACTAGAGAATATTTTGATAGAGAAAAAATAAAAAATGGTATCATTAAATCTTGTGAAAAAAGGCCTGTATCAGTTGATCAAATTGAAGATGTGGTATCTTATATTGAAAATGAAATTAACAAGAATTATATGACTGAGGTAGAAACAAGATTAATTGGTGAAATGATAATGGACAAACTAAAAGATATTGACGAAGTATCTTATGTTAGATTTGCTTCAGTTTATAGACAGTTTAAAGATATTAATACTTTTGTAAATGAGTTAAAAACAATATTAATGGAAAAGGGCAAATAAAAAATGGAAGATTACATAAAAATAGATAGGATAAATGAAGAATTAGATTTTGTAAATTTAGTTATAACAACCACGAACATTGATGCAAAAAATGAGGATGATTTATTTAAAGCTTTTAAAGAAGATGAATTTAATTTAATAAACTTAACAAGAAATTCACAAATCCACTCAAGTATAGTTAATAAAATTGACAAAGAAAATATAGGTCAAAGAGTTGATGGAGATGCTTTAATTACAAATATTAAAGAAGTTCCTTTATTAATCTTAACAGCAGACTGTGTTCCTGTTGTTATTATAGATCCTAAAAATAAAGCTATAGGTGTTGCACATGCTGGATGGAGAGGTACTTATGATAAAATAGCTCAAAAAACAATAGATGAAATGGTTAAAAGTTATAATACTAATCCTGAAGATTTAGTATGTGTAATTGGACCATCTATTGGCCCTTGTTGTTATGAAGTATCTAAAGATCTTGTTGAAAAATTTAACATAAATTTAGCAAATTATGATGAAAAATTCGATATAATAAGAGATAATAAATATTATTTAGATTTATGGAAGATTAATGAACTTACATTAAAAGATTGTAAAGTTAAAGAAGAAAATATAATTAATCTTCAAATTTGTACTAATTGTAATCATGAAAAATTTTATTCTTATAGAAAACATAATAAAACATCAAAGAGAATAGGAACCATGATACAAATTAGATAGGGAGGAATAATGATGAAAACAAAGATTCTTGTAATAGATGATGAAGAACATATAGTAGAACTTTTACAATTTAACCTAGAAACATCGGATTATATTGTAGACTATTCTTATGATGGTTTTGATGGTTTCTTGAAAGCAAAAGAAATGAAACCGAATTTAATACTTTTAGATTGGATGTTACCAAATATAAGTGGTATTGATGTTTTAAAAAAAATAAGAGAAGATAAAGATTTAAAACATATACCTGTTATCATGCTTACAGCAAAGAATATGGAAAGTGATAAAGTAGAAGGTTTAATAGGTGGAGCAGATGACTATATCACAAAACCATTTAGTATAAAAGAGTTACTAGCAAGAATTAGTTCAGTTTTAAGAAGATATAGTATGAGTACATCTAGAGAAGGAGATATTTTAACTGTAAAAGATGTAAAATTAGATCTTATAAAGCATGAGGTTACTAAAGGTGGACAAAAATTAGATTTAACTTTAAAAGAATTTGATTTATTAAAAATACTACTTCAAAATAAAGGAAAAGTTTTATCTAGAAACTTTTTATTAGATAAAATCTGGGGATATGAATTTTATGGTGAAACAAGGACTGTAGATGTTCATATCAGATATTTAAGAAAGAAAATAGAAACAGCAGATAGTAATGAAAAATATATTGAAACTATTAGAGGTATAGGATATAAAATAGAGTAATGATTGGAGATTAAGACATGGAACCTATTAGTAGTATTTACTTTTTTTTTATGTTAGCAGCTGCTAGTATAGCAATACTACTATTTAGATATACATTAACTTTAAGAAGATTTTTAAAGAGTTTTATAAAATTATCTAAAAAAGTAAGTAATAAAGAATTTCATAGTAGATTGCAAACATCGGCTAGAGGTGAGTTGGGGGAACTTAGTAGAAATTTTAATTTTATGATGGAGACTATGGAAAATACTATTGAAGAAGTTGAATACAAGCATCTTCAGTTAACATCAGTTTTAAAAAGTATATCTCATGGGATATTAGTAATAGACATATATGGTAATGTTATATTGATAAATGATGAGGCTAGAAAAATAATAAAAAGTAAAACTAGAGGAAATGAAGAAGGCAAGAATATTAAACAGGTTATAAATGTAGAGGCAATTTTAAAAGAAATAGAAAGATATGTAGGAAGCAAAGAGAGTGAAAATAATAATTTGACACTGGAAGATGAAACTGTTTATAAAATAAAAATAGACCCTGTATATCTACAAAACTCTAAAAATGCCATTATAGGCTCTATTATTAATATTGAAGATATAACAGAAATAGTTAAATTAGAAAATATGCGTAAAGATTTTGTTGCTAATGTTAGTCATGAATTAAAAACTCCTTTAACTTCAATTAATGGATTTGTAGAAACATTAACAATGAATGAAAATTTAGATGTAGATAAAAGAAATAGATTTTTAGCCATAATAAAAAAAGAATCAGATAGATTAAAGAGATTAATAGAGGATATATTATTACTTTCTTCTATTGAAAATAAAAACAATTTAGTTACGGAAAATATTTTATTATATGATGTTTTTAAAGAAGTTTATGAAATGATAAACTATATTGCAAAAGATAAAAATATAAATATTTCTTATAACTTTGAAGATGAAAAAATTGTAGTAGAAGCATATGGAGATTATATTAAACAATTATTCTTGAATTTAATTGATAATGCAGTTAAATATACTCCACCGGGCGGAGAAGTAACAATAAATCAATATACAAAATATGATGAGATAGTAATAGAAATTATAGATAATGGTATTGGTATACCTAAAGAAGATATAGATAAGATATTCCAAAGATTTTATAGAGTAGATAAAGCAAGAAGTAGATCTGTAGGAGGTACAGGACTAGGTCTTGCTATAACAAAACATATAGTAAACTCCTTAAAAGGAAGAATCTGCGTAGAAAGTGAATTCCAAAAGGGTAGTAAGTTCATAGTTACATTACCGAAAAAAATTTCCTAGATTAATAGGGAATTTTTTTTTGTTTTTGCACAAACTAAATTTATAAAATTTTAATTAAAAATTAAAGTTTAACTATATAAACTATTAGGAGGATTTAGACTTATGAATGATAGTCAAATAAATGATACTTTATTTAGACAGGCCTTTATAGCAGCTATGATTATTGGTACCTTGTGCAGATTTTTCTTATTAAGAGTTAAAGATAATCAATATCCTACAACACCACAAGATTACATAGAACAAATAATAATTGCCTCTCTTGCAGCTTCACTTGGTGCTGTAGCTTTTCCTGCACTTATAGATAAGGAATTTTCAGCATTAACATTTTTAGCAGTAGGAATACAACAATTTCAAGGTTTAGCACAACAAGAAAAAATAACTTTAGAAAATACGGACTCAGATGAATTGGTGAGCAAAGGAGAGCCATATATTGATACAATAGCCACTACATATGAAGTAAGAAGTTATGTAAGTCTGTTTTCAGCACTAATTGCTTCCATAATATATATTTATATAGCTAGAAAATATGATGCTGATGCTTTGATTTGTACTATTTTTGCTACACTTGGAGGTATTATAGTAGCTCTTATATTTAGAAGAGCGCTAATACGAAGTAGTATAAAAGATGTGGCAGATATTTATCCTGCTAAAATTTTATTTGATGGTCCTTTATTAAAGGTAAATGATGTAGTAATGACAAATATTGGTCTAAAAGATACTAGAAAAAAATATATGGAAAAAGGAATAGCTATAGAAATAGTTCCTAAGGATATGTCTGGTTTTGGAATAATAAATGATATTGGGCAACAAAGGGCGATTATGCATAATATTTACCTGCATATGGGAATAGATAAAGATGTTGATGAAAGAGATATAAAGACAATAGCAAGGACCAATTTAGATAGAAAATCAGTAGTAATTGTTACAATTCCTTTATTAAGGGATGAAGTAAAACTTATCCAAGTTGCAGAAAGTGCACCTGTATTAGATACGGCTAAGGGAAAACAAAGTGCGTATAAGAAAAAAGCCGTATTTTTTAAATAAGTGATTAAAAGAGGTGATTAAATGGATAAAATATTTTTTATAGGAATTATAATAGGAGTTATTTCAAGATTAATAATGTTAAACTTGGATCAAAAGCAATATCCAACACATCCTAATATATTAGCATCACAAATTGTACTTGCTTTTGTTGCATCGTCATTAGGTGCATTATTAATACCTGCTCTTATAGAGAGGTCTTATACATCTATTACTTTTTTATCTTTAGCAGCAGAGCAATTTAGACAAGTGAGAAGTAATAGAAGAGATACTTTAGAAAGTTTAGAAGGAACACAATTAGTCACGAGAGGGAATTCTTTTATAGAAGAAATAAGTAGAACCTACGAGATAAGAAACTATATGTGTATTGTAACTTCATTTTTGACTGTTTCAATTTTTTATGTACTAACTGGTGAATTTAAAATGCTTGAAAACTTAGCAATATTAATTAGTACATTAAGTGGCCTAGTAATTGCATTTATATTTAGAAAACTTCTGTCAAGACAAAGTATAGGAGATATAGCAGAAGTATCAATAGTAGACATAAAATTTGTTGATGAAACTATACTACAAGTAGGCAGTTTAAAAGGAATAACAAATGTGGCTTTAAAAAAAGATAGAGATAGATATTTAAAAGAAGGTATAGGAATAGAAATAAGACCTAAAAATAATAGTTATAGCAATGCGTCGATTATTTCACAGCCTGGTCAAAGGCAGGCCATATGCTATAATCTTTATTCTCGACTTGGAGTATTAAGAGAAGTAAATGAACCAGCTTTTTCTCCTATACCAAGAATCGATCCTAATACACACTGTGTATTGATGGCATTTATACCAATGGTAAAAGATAAAAGGAAAGTTATTGAAGCTGTAAAATCATGTCCTATACTTGCTACTTCAAGAGGCAAAAATTTAGCTTTAAAAAATATGAGTATATTAGGAAAGGAAAATGAGTAAATGGGAAAAGATGTGGGTATTAATTCATATACATTAGCTGTTATTACAACTGATAAAAATATGAATACAGTAGGAGGATGTCCTATTTTTTATGCAAATGATGATGATGATCTACAAAATAAAGCTATGTTAATGGCAAAATGTGTAGATGGTATGGTACATCAAATATCGGATGAAGTTTTAATAGTGGTAAGACATTAGGGTACCTTAAATGGGTACCTTTTTGTATATAAATCTAATTTAGTATAGATACAAGTTGACTAATTTTTTAAAATTAGGTATGATAAGATGATGTATTTACATCTATAATTAGATAATACATTTATTTAGAAAAGTGGTGAATTATAAGATGGAAGTTAATGTAAAAAATATAAATAATTTAATTAGTAACGTTTATAAAGGTAGTATAGCTGATGAAATAGGTATAGAAATAGGAGATATACTTTTATCAGTAAATGGTGAAAGAGTTGAAGATATAATTCAATATAAGTTTTTGATAAGTGATGAATATATTGAGTTAGAAATTCAAAAGAAAAACGGTAGAGTTTATTTATATGAAATTGAAAAAGATTATGATGAGGAGTTAGGAATAGAATTTACTAACCCAATAATAGATAAAGCAAAGAGTTGTAGAAATAAATGTGTATTTTGCTTTATAGATCAACTTCCTAAAGGAATGAGAGAAACTCTTTATTTCAAAGATGATGACTCAAGACTATCATTTCTACAAGGTAACTTTGTTACTTTAACTAATATGAGCGAAGATGATATAAATAATATAATAAGATATAGAATTAGCCCTATAAATATTTCTGTACATACAACAAATCCTGAACTAAGAAGAAAAATGATTAATAATAAATTTGCAGGAAAGTTAATTGATACAATGAGAAGATTAGCAGATGCAGGAATAGAGATGAATGCTCAGATAGTATTATGTCCAGGATATAATGACAAAGAAGAGTTGGAAAGAACTTTAGAAGATTTAGCTAGCCTTAGTCCATATGTTCATAGTGCTGCTATAGTTCCAGTAGGAATTACTAGATACAGGGATAATCTTGCTAAACTTGATATATTCGATGAAAAAAGTGCAGGAGAAACTATTGACCAAGTTCATAAGCTTCAGGAAAAATATCTTAAAAAATTAAAGACAAGATTTGCATTTTTATCTGATGAGTTTTATATTATTGCAAAAAGGCCATTATTAAAATATGATGAGTATGAAGGTTTTGTTCAGTTTGAAGATGGTGTTGGAATGATAACTAAGATGGGAACTGAAATTGTTAAATATTTAGATACTATAACAGGTGAAAGATTAAACAAAACAAAAAAAGTTTCTATAGCAACAGGAAAGTCTGCATACGAGTTTATGTGTCGTATGGCTGATTTAATAATGGACAAGTTCAAAAATATTGAAATTAATGTATATAGAATAAAAAATAATTTCTTTGGTGAAACAATAACAGTAAGTGGTCTTTTAACGGCTACTGATTTAATTGACCAATTAAAAGATGAGGACTTAGGAGAAACTTTATATATAACTAGGTCTATGATGAAAGCTGATGAAGAAATTTTCTTAGATAATATAACTTTAAAAGAATTAGAAGAAAAATTAAATGTTGAAGTCATGCCATGTAATAATGAAGGAGTCGACGTGGTAGACAAAGTAACTAAATAGGAAGGAGAATTAATATGGATAATAGACCCATAGTTGCAGTAGTGGGAAGACCAAATGTTGGTAAATCTACTCTGTTCAATAAATTAGCAGGAAAAAGAATATCTATAGTAGAAGATACACCAGGTGTTACTAGAGATAGAATATTTACAGAGGTAGAATGGTTAAACAAATATTTTACCTTAATAGATACAGGAGGGATTGAGCCTGAAAATGACGATATAATATTAACTCAAATGAGAAACCAAGCAATGCTTGCTATGGATATGGCTCATGTAATAGTATTTGTTGTCGATGGTAAAAGTGGAATCACTTCTGCAGATAGAGAAGTAGGTTTAATGTTAAGAAAGACTAATAAACCAGTAATATTAGCAGTTAACAAAATAGATAACATGAATTTAGTAGATAATATTTACGATTTTTATGAATTAGGACTAGGAGAGCCTCATCCAATATCAAGTGCTAACAGTATGGGACTTGGAGATTTATTAGATGAAATAGTTGAGAACTTTCCAGAAGGATTAAATACAGAGTATAACGAAGATATAATAAGAGTTGCTATAACAGGGAAACCTAATGCAGGTAAGAGTTCAATACTTAATAAAATATTAGGAGAAGATAGAGTTATAGTAAGTCCAATAGCTGGTACTACTAGGGATGCAGTTGATACATACTTTGAAAAAGGTGATCAACAATATCTTTTAATAGACACAGCTGGAATTAGAAGAAAAAGTAAAGTATATGAGAGGGTTGAGAAGTTCTCAGTACTTAGATCTATGAGTGCAGTATCTAGGGCAGATGTTGTTTTAATAGTTATAGATGCTACTCAAGGTGTTACAGAACAAGATACAAAAGTTGCTGGTATAGCACATGAAGAAGGTAAAGGATGTATATTTGTAGTAAATAAATGGGACTTAATAGAGAAAGACAATAAAACATTAGGAAATTATACTAATGAAATAAGAGATATGTTCCCATTCATGAATTATGCTCCTATACTATTTGTATCAGCAGTAACTAACCAAAGAATGAATAAAATATTAGACACTGTAGATAAAATAGCAGCAGAACATTCTAAACGTATAAGTACTTCACAATTAAATGATGTTATAGGTGAAGCTGTTATGCTTAATCAACCACCATCAGATAAAGGTAAGAGACTTAAGATTTATTATGGTGCTCAAACAGGGGTTAAACCACCTAAAATTACTTTATATATTAACAACAAAGATTTAACTCACTTCTCTTATCAAAGATACTTAGAAAATAAGATAAGAGAAAACTTTGGATTTGAAGGAACATCAATGCAATTTGAATATAAGGAAAAAGATAGAAAGAGATAAGATCTTTAGGGGGTTAATATGTTAACTTATTTGATTATAATTATAATTGCCTATTTACTTGGTAATATATCAACTTCTTATATAATCGGAAAAAGAATTGCTGGAGTTGATATACGAACTCAAGGCTCTGGTAATGCTGGTTCTACAAATGTTTTAAGAACACTTGGAAAAAAAGCAGGAGCGCTTACTTTTGGAGGAGATGTGTTAAAAGGTTTTATAGCCGTATGGATTGCTAAAATGATTGCATATGTAGTACATGTTGATGTTACTACATGTGCTTACTTAGCTGTCGTAGCTGTAGTGCTTGGACATAACTATCCTGCCTTTCTTGGATTTAAAGGTGGTAAAGGAGTAGCAACCTCTTTAGGTTCAATGCTTGCAATGAACCCAGTAATAGCATTAGCTTGTTTAGGTTTTTTCATTATAATAGTAGCATTAACTAAATATGTATCTTTAGGTTCAATACTTGGCATTGGATTGTCACCAATATTAATGCTAATAAATCATAATATTAAGGGAGTGTGGGTAACCTTATTTTTAACAATATCCGTTGCTTATACTCATAAAGAAAATATTAAAAGACTTTTAAATGGCAATGAGAGAAAAATTGGAGAAAAGAAAAACTAAATTACTATATTAGGTGGTGTTTTTATGGAAAAAATGTGTGTTATAGGTGCTGGAAGTTGGGGGAGTGCACTTGCACTTAGTCTTTATAAAAATGGGCACGAAGTACATATGTGGACAAGAGATGTTGATCAAGTTGAAGAAATCAATGAAACTAGACAAAATAGTAAATTCTTACCAGGAATAATTTTCCCAGATGATTTAATTGTATCTAATCACTTAGAAGAAGTAATTAAAAATAGTAAAATAGTTGTACTTGCTGTACCATCTCAAGCTATAAGAAGTATATGTAGACAGATTAAGCCATTTATAAAAAAAAATCAGATAATAGTAGATGTTGCTAAAGGTCTGGAAAAAGGAACTGGACTTAGATTATCTGAAGTGGTTAAAGAAGAATTACCATATAATCCATATGTAACTTTATCAGGTCCATCTCATGCAGAAGAAGTATCTAAATTTATGCCAACAACACTAGTTGCAGCCTGTGAAGAGATAAAATATGCAGAGGAAGTTCAAGATGCATTTATGAGTCCTTCTTTGAGAGTTTATACTAATCCTGATATAGTAGGAGTAGAACTTGGTGGAGCATTGAAAAATATAATTGCATTTGGTGCTGGAATGTGTGATGGTCTTGGATATGGGGATAATACTAAAGCTGCACTTATGACAAGAGGCATAAGTGAAATAGGTAGACTTGGTGTCGCAATGGGAGCTAGTGTTAATACATTTACAGGTCTTGCTGGAATTGGAGATTTAATAGTTACTTGTACAAGTATGCACAGTAGAAATAGAAGGGCTGGTATATTAATGGGACAAGGAAAAAGTCTTGAAGAAACATTAGAGGAAGTACAAATGGTAGTAGAAGGAATAACAGCTACTGAAGTTGCATATAAAGTATCAAGAGAATTAAATATTGATATGCCTATTACAGAAGCTATATATTCAGTTTTATACAATGGTGCCAATCCTAATGAGGCTGTATTAGATCTTATGACAAGATCTAAAAAACATGAAATGGAAGAAACGGTTAATAATGGATTATTCCAAAACTAATTTTTATTTAATAAGGACAAATATATATGAATAAAAGGTTCCCTCCTGAAATATAATTAACTAAGAAATTATATGCAGGAGGGAATTATTATGAACAATATATATGAAGACATTGCGAAAAGAACTCAAGGCGACATATATATAGGGGTTGTTGGGCCTGTAAGAACAGGAAAATCAACTTTTATAAGAAGATTTATGGAAAACCTTGTGTTACCTAATATAGAAAATGACTTTAAAAGGGAAAGAACAAAAGATGAAATACCTCAAAGTGGTTCTGGTAAAACTATAATGACAGTTGAGCCTAAATTTGTTCCAGCTGATGGTGTTGAAATAAAAATTAAAGATACTGTATCTCTAAAAGTCAGAATGGTAGACTGCGTAGGATACATAGTTGATGGAGCACTAGGTCATGAAGAAGATGGGAAACAAAGACTAGTGTCTACACCGTGGTCAAAAGAAGCTATGAGTTTTGAAAAGGCGGCAGAAATAGGAACTAAAAAAGTTATAAAGGATCATTCAACAATAGGAATTGTTATTATAACAGATGGTTCTGTTACAGGCATAGATAGAAGTAATTATGTAATACCAGAAGAAAGAGTAATAAGAGAATTGAAATCTTTGAAAAAACCATTTGCTATTGTTTTAAATACGAAACATCCAAAAAGCGAAGATACAAAGTATTTAAGAAATGATTTGCAAGAAAAATATCAAACTCCAGTAATACCTATGGATGTTGATAAAATGGATGAAAATGATATTGAAGAAGTAATGGAAACTGTATTATATGATTTTCCTCTAGCTGAAATAAGAATAAATTTACCAGACTGGGTTGAAGGTTTATCTAATAATCATTGGATTAAGACGAATATCATAAATACTCTAAAAGAAGGTATAGCCTCTATTAATAAAATTAGAGATATTAATGATGTTATCCAAGGATTTAATAACCTACCATTTTTAGAAGAATGTGAAGTAGATGATGTCAGTCTAGGAGAAGGTATTATTAATATTGATTTATGTACAAAACAAGAGTTATTCTATGAAATATTAGAAGAACAAAGTGGATTTAAGATTGAAGGAGATTGTCAATTACTTAATCTGCTTACTAAATTATCTAGAATTAAAAATGAATATGAGAAGGTAGAAAGTGCTCTACATGATGCTAGAACCTTAGGTTATGGAGTAGTATCACCATCATTAGATGAACTTACTTTAGAACAACCAGAGAAGTTTAAGCAAGGAAAACAATATGGAATTAAGTTAAAAGCTAATGCACCTTCACTTCATATAATAAAAGCTGATGTATCAACTGAAGTATTTCCAATAATGGGTAATCAAAACCAAGGAGACGAAATGATTCAAACTCTTCTTGAAGAATTTGAAAATAATCCAGATGCTCTTATGGAGCAAAATATGTTCGGTAAATCATTAAATGATTTAGTAAAAGAACAACTACAAAGCAAATTATATACTATGCCTGAAGAAATCAGATGCAAAATACAAAAAACTCTTCAGAAAATTATAAATGAAGGAAGTATGAATATAATAACAATTTTATTATAAGAGTTAAATTTTTATTATATATTAAAAAAATAAATAAATTTTTAGGATAAAAAGACTAAATTACTTAAATGTTATAGTGATTTTAGTCTTTTTCTTTTTTTAAAAAGAAATTTACATAATTATCAGAAAATTTACGAATATGAAAGGTGTTTTGTAAATTATATAGAATTTTATTATTTAAGAGGATTCAGAGGTGTTTTTTTAATTGATTCTAGTTATAAAATTCAATATTAAAAATATAATGAATTATAAACATCTTTGTTATTATTCAATTTACCTCATCGGTATATTAATTTTTAGGGATCAAATTTATATTTAGGAGGGGTTTTATGGAAAACATTGTAAATGCAGTCAATGGTGTAGTATGGAGTAACTGGCTAGTTTATTTATGTTTAGGTGCAGGAGTTTATTTCTCTATAAGAACAAGATTTTCTCAAATTAGAAATCTCAAAGAAATGGTGCACCTATTATTTTCAGGTGAAAAATCTGAGCAAGGTATTTCATCTTTCCAAGGTTTCTGTACAGCATTAGCTGGGCGCATAGGAACTGGTAATATAGCAGGTGTTGCTACAGCTATAGCTTGGGGTGGTCCAGGAGCCTTATTCTGGATGTGGGTTATAGCATTCTTAGGAGCAGGTTCGGCGTTTGCAGAATCTACATTAGGACAATTATACAAAGAAGAGCATGAAGGTCAATACTGTGGTGGTCCAGCATATTATATAGAAAAAGGATTTGGGCAAAAAGGATGGGCAAAAGTATATGGAATGGCTTTTGCTATAGTCACACTTTTAGCAATGGGGATATTAATGCCAGGTGTTCAATCTAACTCCATAGCAGTATCTATTGATAATGCATTTGGATTGAATACAACAACTACTGGTATAGCATTAGTTATTTTAGTTGGTATAGTAATATTTGGTGGTATTAAAAGAATCGGTTCAACAGCTGAATTTGTAGTTCCTTTTATGGGAGCAGCATATATTTTAATGGCAGTTATAATAATTATAGTTAATATAGGTCATTTACCAGAAGTTATAGCTACAATATTTAAATCGGCATTTGCACTTGAACCAACTTTTGCTGGTATAATAGGTTCTACTATAGCTTGGGGTGTAAAACGTGGGGTATACTCTAATGAGGCTGGTCAAGGAACAGGTCCACAAGCATCTTCAGCAGCAGAAGTATCTCATCCTGCTAAACAAGGTTTTGTTCAAGCATTTTCAGTATATGTTGACACATTATTTGTCTGTTCAGCAACTGGATTTATGATATTAATGACTGATAATTACACTACTTTTAATGAAGCAACTGGAGAGATTATATATAATGCAGGACCACAATATACTGTTGACCAAATAGGTCCAGCTTATACTCAAGGTGCAGTCAATACTTTAATAGATGGATTTGGAGCAGCCTTTGTTGCTATAGCATTATTCTTCTTTGCATTTACTACATTGATGGCTTATTACTATATAGCTGAAGTTAACTTAAATTATATGATTAAGAGGTTAACTGGTAAAGGAAATAAGATGGCGACTCACGTATTAAAAGTTGTAATGCTAGGAATGATATTCTTTGGATGTGTTAAGAGTGCAGGGCTTGCATGGACAATGGGTGATATAGGTGTTGGATTAATGGCATGGTTAAATATAGTAGCTATATTACTACTATCTAATATAGTTATGAAATGTTTCAACGATTATGAAAGTCAACTAAAATCTGGTAAAAAGAGTGAAGATATTACCTTTGACCCAGAGCCACTTGGTATAAAAGGTGCAGATTTTTGGGAAAATTTAAAAAAATCGAAAATTTAAGATTATAAATTTTAATATAATAGAGATGGTTCTTGATTTTTCAAGGACCATTTTTAATATAGTGAGTAATTATAATTTATACGAATTATAGATAATTTATGATTTTGACTAATGAATTTAAACTCTTTTGCTAGCATATAATTAAGCAAGTGACGAAATCATTGGCGAAATGAATAATAATATCCATCTGGTAGTTTAAGTGAATAAAATTTATATATATAGAAAAACAATTTATTATATATATTAACTATATATAAACTCAGTATACTAAGGTAAATTTTAATTCCTGGGAAATTATATTTTATAATGCATGTAAAAAC
>NZ_JAGHFM010000258.1 GCF_017888745.1 Terrisporobacter sp.
AAAACTTAGTTGTTCTAACTTCTCTAATAGACTCAAAAGCTAGAACAGATGAAGCCTTAGTTAATGAAAGTAATTTTAGTGAAATGATTACTGAAAAAAGAAATCTAGTAGCTAATATATATGAACTATATGCTTTAATCTTAAAAAAGGGTGTTACTCAAGATAAGCAAAAGGAAATTATATCAGATTTAAGAGAACTAATTGATTATTCTGATGAGGATATAAGCATACAAATATCTCATTTAGAGAAAGATATTAAATCTACTAAAGATATTAATACTAAGATTATTATCAGTAGCATAGCTGTGATTTTACAGGAATTAAATCATTTAAGTACATTGAAGAAATTTGCTTAATTTATGAATAAATTATTAATAAAAAAAGAAGCTTTAAACGATAAGTTTTAAGCTTCCTTTTCTATATTTATGCAATCGTAAATAAAAAATAATGAATTGAACAAAATATATAAAAGTACTTTTGATTTTTCCACAGTTATTAAATTTCAATACTACCGTACAATTATTTACATCTCTACCTACTTTATAGCATTTAATATATTATTATAAAAAATCCCTGATTTACTTGAAGATATATGTAACCCATCATATGAGTGTAAAAGATATCCGTTATTATCAACGAATCCTGTTGTTGTGTTTATAAACTTCACATTAGATTTACTAGAGCAAAATGCTTGTATTTGATTATTAAAATTCCTTATGCTAGCATTAAATTTATCAGGATTTGCTCCTGTGAAAGTTTTTGCCACAGGGAATACTTTTTGAACATAAATAGTTTTGTTTGGATATTTATTTACCAATTTATTTATTAATATTTTTGTATCTGTAATATTTTCACTAGTGCTAGCTCCGTTAACTCCTATTAATAAACAAATACCTTCTACACTGCTATTACTTGGCATTGAATCAACTTTATCTAGCCAATAAGAAGGTCTACTTCCACTTTTAGCATGAACATATACTTTTGAATTTTGCGATTTTATTACATTGGATATACCAACTGTAAAAGAATCTCCTATGAATAAGAAATTATTTAAGTTTGTCCTTTTTGTAGAAGTTATATTCGCTTTTGATGAAGTAGTTGTATTTGGTGATGTTTTAATAGAAGAAGTCGTACTTTTAGATGAAGATGACTTATTTCCTGAGCTTATGTATCTACTATTTACATAAGCATATTCACTTCCATATTTTATTTGATACCACCCACTATAAGATGTTGTATCTACTATTTCTACTTGACTTCCTTTTGATAAAATTCCTAATGTTTCGTAGTTTGTACTAGGTCCTTTCCTTACATTTAAAGTAGTTGTATTATCAATAGTTCCTATCTTTAACACAGGCTTTGTTAAAGTTAAATTCTTATTAAAGCTTATATATTCTCCTTTTACATAAGCATAATCATTGTTATATTTTATTTTATACCAATTATTACTCATTTTTTCAACTATTTGTACTTTATCACCTTTGTATAAACATCCTAAATATTCACTACTTGTGGAATTATTATCTCTTACACTTAGAGCATCTACTGATACAACTCCTGTGGAAATAACTTGAGGTGTACTGTCTTTAATATTTGAAAAATCTCCTATGTAACTATTGTTTACATATCCATACGAATTTTTATATTTTATTTTATACCATCCATTAGATGATGTTGATACTATTTCTACAGATTCTCCTTCTAATAAAGTTCCTAAAACAGAATAGTTTGTACTAGCTCCACTTCTTACATTTAAAGCTGTCGACATTACTTTTCCTGTTTTTGTAGCTAAACTTTTTTTATTAGCTATAGATTTATCATCTGTATCATTATTTGTATTTTGCTCTGCATCAACTTTTTTTGTAGCAACTACTCCACTCATCATTGTAGCAGCTACTATTGTAGATAAATGTTTTTTTATCTTTTGATTTAACATCGTCTCCCCCCATATCTAGTTATGTTTATATTTTATATTTAAATTATTGAATACTTTTATAAGATAGTACAACTTTTTAATAATTATATAATAAAGATTACTTCCTAATCTAATTGACAGGAATATACTTATATACCACTATTTTTTACTATCAATAAATAATTTTTCTACATAAAAACGAATATGATAATTTTAGTACTAAGTCAAATCTTCTCGGATCATTTTCATGTATTTTTTGTAAAGGACTTTTAATTCCATATATTATCACTTATTCAATTTCACTATCGATTATATACTATCAAATATAAATTATCTACTAGCTCAATATATAAATTAATCCTTTTTGCATTAGCACTTATGCTACGATCAATCAAATAAGCTATTGAATGTTCAAATAAATAACCTAATGATATCATATATTTAATAAGTACTAGAGCATATTATATACTCTCTTTATTAAACATATTGTTTTAATTATAAAGCTTTATTTTATACTAAACATTTTAACATAATTTGTATCTATTTGTTATATACCATACAATTATGCTACCTAAAAGTATTTATATACAAATAAAGATGGTATCACTTTTAATACCATCTTTCCAACATGCTAATTTATACAAATTCACACTCAAGCTTACTCAAATCATAATAATACCCAAGATACTTAAAAAATATCTCTTCCAACTCATCCTTCTCCAGCATAGGACTCATAACAATAGGGTAA
>NZ_JAGHFM010000259.1 GCF_017888745.1 Terrisporobacter sp.
ATATGAGCTAAGTGATAAAGTAGAAAGAGATTCTCTACCGAATGAAGTTATTAGACAGTTATTAGAGTTTTTTGAAAAATATAAGGATAGCAAATGGGATATGATAAGATTATTTATAAAATTAACATTAATAGCACCTGCCAAAAGAAATATTATTGCTGATTTAAGATTTAGTGATTTTAGAGATGATTTTAGAGTTGTTATTATCAATGATATTAATATAGATATTCCAAACTCACTAAGGAGAGATTTACTAAACATATGTTGTAATGATATAGAGGTTAAATATTCAAATAAGAGATTATTTGAATATATTTATCCTAAAAAATATGATCATAATGTATTTAATAGACCGTTATACAAAGTGTTAAAAGCAATTGATTATGATGTTCCTGTACATAAGTCTACATTTTCAGTAGAAACTATTATGAATACTGCAATAATAACAATGATTAAAAATAATACAAATCCATTATTGATATCTAAAATTAATGGAACATCAATTGCAAATATAGCAGATAAAATTAGTAAATTAGGCATAGAAGTTAATAATTATAATCAATTAATAAATAGATCAATTTCCCAAGCGGATTATTATAAGTATATTTAAGGGAGGGATAGTATGGATAACAAAAAAATGGATGAAAAAAATATAAGTCAAAAACCTGCCATAGAATTATTAAAACATTTAGGATATAAATATATAGATACACAAGAGTCAGAGAAGTTAAGGGGAAATCTATATAATGTATTACTAAAATCAATAATAAAAGATAAACTAAATGAGATAAACTCATATACATACAAAGGCAAAGAATATAAATTTAATGAAAAAAATATCAATGCAGCAATAAATGATTTAGATGAATTATTAACAGATGGTTTAGTAAAAACAAACGAAAAAATATTTAATACTTTACTTCTAGGTAGAAGTTACACAGAAACTCTGGAAGATGGTACTAAAAGAAGTTTTACAATTAACTTTATAGATTGGAAAGAAGCAAGTAACAATGATTTTTATATTGTTGAAGAATTTTCAGTGGAAAGTGAAGATGGAAGTAATACTGCTAGACCTGATTTAGTTTTATTTATAAATGGTATACCTTTTGGTGTTATTGAATGTAAAAAAAGCTCATTATCAATAGATCAAGGCATAAGCCAAATGATTAGAAATCAATCTAAGGATTATATTCCTCAGTTATTTAAATTTATACAAATTGTAATGGCTACGAACAAGAATGAAACTAAATATGCTACATGCAGTACTCCTAAGAAGTTTTGGTGTGTATGGAAAGAAGAAGATAAGAAATGGTTAGACACAGAGTTAAATAAAGTAGTTAATGAAAGAATAGCTACAAATCAAGACAAAAATATAATATCATTATTTCATCCAAGTAGAGTAATAGAACTTATAAAATATTTTATTCTATTTGATAAGGATGTAAAAAAGATATGTAGATATCAGCAATATTTTGCAATAAAAGAAATAATGAAAACTATAGAAGAAAGAGATGAAAATGGAAATAGGCAATCTGGTGTTGTTTGGCATACACAAGGTTCAGGAAAATCACTAACCATGGTTATGGTAGCTAAATATATTTTATCAGAGCTTGATACACTAAATCCAAGGGTTATAGTTGTAACTGATAGGGTAGATTTAGACTCACAAATTAATAGAACTTTTAACCATACAAGGTTGAAGGCTGTAAAAGCATCTACTGGAAATCATTTAATTAAACTGATTAATGATAGTGAAGCAGATATTGTAACAACTTTAGTTCATAAATTTGATACAGCAGCAAATAAAGGAGCTAAATTGGAGAGTAGAAATATATTTGTGTTAGTTGATGAATCTCATAGAAGTCAGTATAAAGAGTTAAATATTAAGATGAAAAATGTATTTCCAAATGCTTGCTATATAGGTTTTACAGGAACTCCTTTAATGAAAAAACAAAGAAGTACTGTAAATAAATTTGGTGGAAAATTAATACACAAATATACTATAGCTGATGGAGTAGAAGATAAGGCAATACTACCTTTATTATATGAAGGAAGAATGGTTGAGCAAAGTGTTAACAGAAAAGCTATTGATTTGCAACTTGATATGATAACAAGAAATTTAAATAAAAATCAAAAAGAAGAAGTAATGCAAAAATGGAGTCGTTTTGAAAGAGTTGCTTCCAGTGATCAAAGAATAAGATTAATAGCATTTGATATTAATGAACATTTTGTAAATACTTATAAAAGTGAACATTCGCCTTTTACAGCTATGTTAGCTACAAGTAGTAAATCAGAGGCAATTAAATATTTAAGAGCTTTTGAGGAATTAGATGACTTAAATGTGGCAGTAGTTATATCACCTCCAGATATGAGGGAAGGTCATGAAGAAGTTGATAAAGTATCTAAAGATATGATTATTGAATTTTGGAATGAAATGATGAAAAAATACAGTAATCCAAGTTCTTATGAAGATACAATAAAGGATGATTTCGTTCATGGAGAGATAGATTTACTTATAGTAGTGGATAAACTTCTTACAGGATTTGATGCGCCTAGGGCTACTGTTTTATATATAGATAAGGAAATGAAGGAACATACTTTGCTTCAAGCTATTGCAAGGGTTAATCGTCTATATGAAGGGAAAGATTATGGATATATTGTGGATTATAGAGGATTGATTACCAAGCTAGATGAAGCTATGAATCAATATAGTGGTTCTGGTTTGGAGAATTTTGAAGGAAAAGATTTAAAAGGAGCTATTCATAATGTAACTGTAATAATAGGTGCATTAAGACAATATTATAGTGATTTGGTTAATTTCTTTAGTAGTATAAAGAATAAAGATGATATGGAAGAATATGAAGTATATTTAGCTGATGATAAATTAAGGGAAGATTTCTATGGATTAGTAAGTAGTTATGGAAGAAACTTATCAATAGCTTTAGAGTCAGAACAAATTTATAATGAACTGGGAAAAGAAGAAATAGAAAAACATAAATCTTACTTTAAATTCTATCAAAAATTAAGACAATCTGTTAAAAGAAGATATTCAGATAGTATAGATCATAAAGAATACGAAGCTAGAATGCAAAAGTTAATAGATAACTATATTGCAGCAGAAGGTATGATGTATATAACAAACCCGGTTGATATACTTGATGAAAAAGCTTTTGAGGAAGAAGTTAAGAGAGCAGATAATCCTAGATCAAAGGCTGATACAATTAGGACAAGACTAGGAAAAAGTATAAGTGAAAAATGGGATGAGAACCCAGCTTATTATAAAAAATTCTCAGAAAGAATAGAAAAAGTTTTAGAGGATTATAAAAATAAAAGAATATCTGAAGTTGATTACTTAAACAAAATAGAAGATATTATGAAGAAATATAGAGAGAAGAAAGACGAAACTGATTATCCGGATACAATAAAATATAATGAAAATGCTCAAGCTTTCTATGGTGCTGTAAGTGAAGTAGTTTGTGAGAGTGAAAGTGAATATGGTGAAACTGATGATTTGGGTGAACTTGCGTTACAAATTGATAATATAATCAGAGAAAAATGTAAAGTTGATTGGCATAATAATACGGATGTACACAATCAGATAGCTCAAGAAATAGACGATATTATATTTGATTATACTGAAAAAACAGGAATAGAACTTACTTTTGATGATATAGATAAAATAATAGAAAAAGTAAAAAATATAGCACTAAAGAGATACTAGGAGATAAAGATGAACATATACGAAGTGCCTTATGGTGAAAGTATAATTAAGTTTAAACTTGAAAGAAAAAATGTGAAAAATATAAATCTAAATATCAAGGTCAATGGTGATGTGATTATATCAGCAAATGAAGAAGTTCCTGAAGAGTATATTAAGGATTTCGTAATAAAAAAAGCTAGCTGGATTGAGAAAAATATAAAATATTACAAAGCTCACGAACAAGAAAATTTAGAAAAAAAAGAATTAGTTAGTGGGGAAACATTAAAATATCTAGGTAGGCAGTATAGGCTTAAAGTAGTAGAGAGTCAGAGCGAATATGTTAAATACTTTAGAGGTTATATCTATTTATATGTAAAAGATAGAAATGATTATAAAAGGAAAGAAGAGCTATTAAGTGAGTGGTATGATTATAAGTGTAGAAAAATATTCACTGATTTATATAATGAAATTTATCCAGTAATAAGTAAATATAATGTGTCTCCTGTAAAAATTAATATTAGAAAGATGAAGACAAGATGGGGTTCATGTATTACTAGCAAAAGTACAATAATATTAAATAAAGATTTGATAAAAGCACCTAAGTATTGTATAAAATATGTTATTTTACATGAACTTATACACATGATTTACAATGAGCATAGTAAAGAGTTTTATGATTTTCTTTATATATTTATGCCAGATTGGGAAGAGAGAAAAAGAATATTAGATGAAGAAATTGCAATGGAGCTATAAGAATAAGTAAAATAGTAAAAATATTGATTTTAATTTGGGGAGAAAGTTGTAATGTCAATTGGTAAGAAGAAAGGTAAAAAAGGAAGTTTAGGAACTTCGTTTATTGTTGAAAAGATACCAGGATTAAAAAGAATTTCATGTAGTAACTGTACTAATTACAATACTGATAATTCATGTTCAGCAAAACCAGTATTTATAACTGAGATAGGTTATAATTACTGGACTCATTGTGATAGTTTTTCGCTAGACGATAGATACGATAGTGAAGAAAACAGAATGACAGTTAATCGAAGTAGGAAAACAACAAAAAAGAAGAAAAAAAAGAAACAGAAGAAGAACAATAACAATAATACAAATAATGTTGTTAGAAATACTCAATTATCAATATATCCAACTGAGAAGAGTAGTGAAGCATATGAGTATGCTAAAAGAGGAAGAACTCAAGAAGAAAAACTAAGTGATGAAAGAGCAAGAAAGTCAGCTCAGCAAAGAGCTTTGAAAAAATCTGTTGAAGATGATAAAAAATACGAGTTTCTAATGAGAAAAATAGGTCAAAAAAGAAAAATAGAAAATCTCTATATTAAGCATTTTAAAAAGGAGTTAGATACATTAGATTTTCTAGATAAGATGAACGATATTTTAGAAGGCAAGGATGTTGCTTCTTCAGATTTAGTTTTTATAAGAGAGTATTTGTATAAAAAAGTTATGTAAAAAATTATAAATAATATAAGTGGGAGAGAACAATGACAAATTTAGAAAAAAGATTAAAACTAGCAAATGAAGCAAAAGATCTAATTATAGAATTTAGAGCAGAAGAAGGTAGACTAGGTGAAAACGTATTAGAAAAAATAAGCATAAGTGAAGATGGATCAACTATTTATGTTACAGAAACATATGATGGAGAAAAAGAATATGCACTAGAAGAAATATCAGAAATCTTTCTTACAGAAATGAGAGGCTGGGGTCCTTGCTCAGCTCAATTAGAAGAAGCTATAAGTATGGCACAATCTGAAGTTGAAAGTGAATATAAAAATATGACTAAAGAAGAATATATTCAGTATGTAGGTGGACTATACTACATGGAGCTAAGATGTGAAGAAATATATGTAAGATTAGAACAAATTGAAAAAGAAGCAGAAGAATTATTAGGATAATAATAGATATTAATTTAAATCATATAAAATTATTAGTAAAGTAGTGTATTTAATAAAATATACTACTTTTATTTTTAAAAATAATTTTTAAATTATAATGTGATACAATAGTTAAATCATCAAA
>NZ_JAGHFM010000260.1 GCF_017888745.1 Terrisporobacter sp.
AAATAGCAACTCAATATGTAGACTTAAATGGCAAAGCTACTTATGATATAGAATATAATCCAAATGGTTCTTACTATGCAGTAGAAGGTATAACTAGTGCAGATGGCAGAATATTTGGTAAGATGGGTCACTCTGAAAGAATAGGGAAATATGTAATGAAAAATATAATAGGTGAAGTAGATCAGAAAATATTTGAATCTGGAGTAAACTATTTTAAATAAGATTAATTAATATCGAATAGTATACTGGTTGTATATATTAGTATACTATTTTTATTAATAAAAATATTTAGTCTAAAGTTTAAAGATTATACCAAGTTTAAATAAAAGCAAAGATAGTAGAACTATATAGTATGTATTTACAAATTGACAAAAAGTTAAAATATATTTATACAAATGATAGAATTTTACAAATTTAAAATAAGTTAATTACAAAAATAGTATACACGTCAAATATTATATAACTATAAGGTAAATATTCAGCAGAGTGGAGTATTATAGATATGATAAAACGATAATACCAATAGCGATATTAGCATCATTGATTATGACTGGATTCTCAAATACTAATACTGATAATAATACAAAAGTAGCAAAGCTTACATAATCTAATAGATGAAAAAGTACAAAGAGAAGTAAGGGAGATATTAATAGAAAATAAAATAGATAAGAAACAAGCTGATTATTTCATTAAGTTAGTAAGAGATTATAATAAAATATCACATATAAATAAATTAGATACATCAAAAATAGTATATACATCAATAGATACTCTACACGTACCATGTGATGAAGCATACTTAGGGTAAAATAAAATTATAACAGATTAGGTTATTTACATTTTAATTGTGGATTGACAGCGTTTACAATATTTAAAGATCATATTAAATCCCAAAGTAAATTTAAAGACTAAGATAACAATTTAATGTTTGACATGGATGCAATAGAAAATAATCTTATAGGTAATTTTAGTAAAGAAGAAGTTGATAAATTTTCTAATTTCTATACAACTATTCCCGTAGAAAATTCACATGATACAAATAAATTTGTACAATCTATAAAAAAGAATGGAAAAATAGAAAACATCATTTATAGATAATCCAATAGTATCCATAATAAGTGGACTTATACATCATCCAGAAGATGATCAATTATTTATAGATCATGTAGGTGTTTCAATAGAAACCAAAGATAGATTATTATTTGTTGAAAAGTGTAGTCAGAGTCTACCAATATAAGTTTCAAAATTTAAATATAAATCTGAAATGAAAGTATATTTAATGGAACGATTAGATTCTAATACAGCTGATAATGGGGGATCAAAGCCAATAATAATGGAAAATGATGAGTTAATAAAATAATATATTATAAAATGAGCTAGATGATATGATTGATCTTCATCTGGCTTATTTTATGTTGGAATAATAAATAAATTAGAAAAATAAAAGCTTAAAAAACTAATACTTCGTTGTGATAATAAAAGATTTTATAACAGAAATAGAATATAACAAGATAATTTAAAAGTTCAAAATGTAAGATTACTTATTTCTGATATTGTGTTTAAGTGTGCTAAAAGATGTAGGTTATGAAAGTAAAGAAAAATTTGTACATGTCTCATAAAAGGTTATTTTTATACTTTATTTGTTACATAGATATTTAAAATAAAATATAAATTTGGGGGCATTAAAAACTTAGAAAAATAAGAAAAAAGAGCTATTGCAGGACAATTTAAAATTATTTATGCGACAGCTCTTTTGATTCTTAAGGAACTATACTTTATTTTGTGATAAATGCTCTTTTTACGATAGATCAGATATCGATGAATATTTAGTTTTATCGGCTTATTTTTTATTTATTTTTCCTAAGTATCTATATATCGATGCTTCTGAGCTATGTAGTTGTTTTGCTACTTCAGTTACAGCACCTTTTAACATAAATACACCTCTTTGATTTAATTTGTCTATAATAATAAGTTTTTCATCCTGAGTCATTCTTTCAGGAGGAATATTAGTTAAATCTACAAATTCGTGTAATATGTCATATGTCATTTCTGAAACAGAATCAGCAAAATTTTCTGTATGAGTAGCAAGATTTAAAGGAGACAATTCATTAGATAGGTTTTTTATTTCTTCGTTAGCATCAAATATCTTGGCTAAGTTTAAAATATCTTTACTAATCTCTAAATATTTACTTTTATCCTGATTGATACAAAGTAACCCTATTAATTTTTTATTATTATCTTTAAGAAAGAAT
The DNA here is from genome assembly GCF_017888745.1 of Terrisporobacter sp. Lineage (GTDB taxonomy): Bacteria > Bacillota > Clostridia > Peptostreptococcales > Peptostreptococcaceae > Terrisporobacter. Next base: position 2,253 of record NZ_JAGHFM010000260.1, read on the forward strand.
GTAGATGATTTGATGATCTTATCTCCTTTAGACTTTCCAGTATAGTTACATACATAATCCCTTTTTTCATATTCTTTATCAACTATAAATTTAAGGGCTAGGTCAGTTATAGGAGCTCCTATTTTTCTATTGCTAATATGACCATTAGCAATAGCGAGTATAGAATTTGAGTCTTCATCTATATCATGTAAAACAATTTCCGTATCAGAACCTAAAGCTTTGCCTAAAAACTCAACTAAACATGAGTATCTTAATTTATCTTCTTCCTTCATTATAAACACCTCAGTAATAAATTATTATTACAATAATAACATATTCGAACAATTTCTTCAACTATATAAATAAATATAGATATTATAAAAATATAAGGATACTACATATGTTAAATACAGGAGTAAGTAATACACACAGTTTTGGATAGATTTTATTATAAAATACAAC
>NZ_JAGHFM010000261.1 GCF_017888745.1 Terrisporobacter sp.
AAATGATACAGAATATTATTATTCAAATATGATAAAAAAAGCAGATATGGATAAATTTATAGTTAACTATGTTAGAAGTATGCAAGGTTCTCTTTTTCCCCTTGGTCGAAATGAGTATATAATCTTTTCCAATAAAGGAGCTATTTATAATGAATATAATTATAAAAAATTAATGAAATTATCCAAAGATATAAAAAATATTGGATTTACATTAAGCATAGGAATGGGAGTTGGTACCACATCTTATCAAGCTGAAACTAATGCTAGGAAAGCCCTTATAAAATCTATAAACTCTGGTAATTCTCATATATATCTTGTTGATGAAGAAGATAATATTAGTGGTCCTTTAGGTGAAGATAATGAGCTTAACTATTCTTTAATTGTATCTGATGAAAAGTTAATGAATATTTCTGAAAAGACAGGGTTAAGCTGTGAATCTATAGTTAAAATAATGGCATTGAATGAAACTAGAAAAAGCAGTGTTTATGACTCTAAAGAGTTAGCTGACTTATTGGATCTAAGCGAAAGAAGCGCTAGAAGAATTCTACAAAAAATCATATCAGCTAATTTAGGACAAGTATTTGCTAAGGAAACTAGTAACGGTAAAGGTCGTCCTAAAAACCTTATAGAAATTTTATTTTAATGGCTATGATTATAAAATCATAGCCATCTTTAATTAAGATTTATAATTTTTAGAAAATAGTACATATAATGTAAAATCATCAAAAATTTTTAATATAAATAGTTATATATTTAAAAAATCTATGGCATATTGTACATATAAATTAGTTCCTATTTCTAGTGCATCTTCATCTATATCAAAATATCCATTATGATGAGGATGACAAGCACCTTTTTTTTCATTTCTACACCCAACAAAAGCTAGAACTCCTGGAGCTAATTCCATAAAATGAGACATATCCTCTCCACCTGTTATCTTTTCGAATTTTGTAACTCCATCTTTTCCTAATACCTTCTCAACTGATTTTTCTGCAATTTTAGAACACTTAGGGTCATTTATAACTGGTGCTGTAACAAATTTAAATTCAAGAGATGCTTCTGCTCTATAAGCTTCAGCGGTACTTTTTATTATCCTTTCCATCATATTTGGCAAGTTCTTTCTTAGTTGTGGATTAAATGATCTAGCAGTACCTTCCATATATCCATTTTCAGCAATTACATTAAATCTACTACCAGCATTTAATAAACCTACACTTAATACTAATGATTCATTAGGATGTATTTCTCTACTTACTATGGTTTGTAAATTCATTATTATAGCAGAACTTACAACAACAGCATCTACACACTGTTGAGGAGCTGAACCATGTCCACCCTTACCTTTTACATTTATTTTAAACCAATCTGCAGCTGCCATTCTTTGACCTTCTTCAACAGATACTTTTCCAGTCTCAATATCTGACCAAAGATGTATACCAAATATTGAATCTACATTTTCCATAGCACCATCTTTTATCATGGCATGAGCTCCTTCTGCTATTTCTTCGGCTGGTTGGAAAAATAATTTCACTGTTCCATTTATTTCATCTTTCAACTCATTTAATACTTTTGCTGCTCCTAATAACATGGCAGTATGACCATCATGTCCACATGCATGCATAATTCCTTCATTATTAGATTTAAAATCTATATCATTTAATTCTTTTACCGTAAGAGCATCCATATCTGCCCTTAAAGCAATAGTTTTTCCTGGTTTATTACCTTTTATTGTAGCTACTACTCCAGTGCCACCTGCACTTACATATTCTATTCCTATTTTATCTAACTCTTCTTTCACTCTTTTGGAAGTTTCATATTCTTCAAAACTTACTTCAGGATTACAATGAAATTCCCTTCTTAAATTTATTACATATTCTTTATTGTTCTTAACTAAATCTTTTATCATTTTACTCCACCGCCAAATAAATATATTTATAAAGAGCTATGTCTAATTTGACACAGCTCTTTAATATTCTAAAACAAAATATTAAAATTAAAATTTTTACATAGTGTAATATATTCCGCCACCTGGTCCTAAAGGTAAACCAGCTACCATAAATATAACTAGTAGTATTATCCACGCTATACCAAATACTATTGAGTAAGGCATCATACTTGCCATGACAGTACCTATACCAATATCCTTATCATACTTTTTAGCAAAAGCTAAAAGCACAGGGAAATATGTGAAAAGCGGGCTTATTGGATTTGTTATAGAGTCTCCAATACGATAAGCAACTTGAGTAAGAGCCGGGTCATATCCTAATAGTAAGAACATAGGAACAAATATTGGAGCCATAATAGCCCATTTTGCTGATGCACTGCCAACAAACATATTTATAAATGCTGCAAATAATATAAAGGCTACTATTAATCCTGGTCCACTAAGTCCTATACCCTCTAACCATTTGGCACCTTTTATAGATAAAAGAGAACTCATATTAGAAGCATTAAATAATGCTAAAAATTGACCTGCTGCAAATGCTAATACTATATAAGAACCCATACCTGCCATTGATTCATATAAAATAGCTGCTAAATCTTTATCGTTTTTTATTGTTTTATTCACCACTCCATATGTTAGACCTGGAATAAAGAATAATACTGTAATTATAGGAACCATACCTTTCATAAGTGTTGCATTTGCTGAAAGAAGTGAACCAGTTTCAGGATCTTTCATAAATGCATTTGGTCCTATACATAAAGCAACAACAACTAATACTCCTATTAATAATCCAATAGTTGCAGTCTTCATAGCTTTTTTCTCCCTAGGTGTTAATTCTGTTGTAACGTCGCTATCACCAACTTCAAATGAACTTCCTTCAAAACGAGGAGCTAAGTATCTTTCTGTTACAAATGCACCAAGGACTGTTAACATTACTGTAGATGCCATTAAGAAGTACCAGTTCATTGCTGGAGTTCCTACATAGTTTGGATCAATAATTTGAGCTGCTGGTATAGTAAATCCTGCTATTAATACATCTAGCATACATACTATTAAGTTTGATGAAAAACCTGCTGCAACGCCTGCATATCCTGCAAATAAACCTACTAAAGGATGTCTGCCAACACCTAAAAATACTAATGCTGCAAGAGGAGGTAATACAACAAATCCAGCATCAGCAACAGCATTAGCCATTATTCCTATAAATATAATCGCTCCTGTTAAAAAGCTTTTTGGAACCTTTGTTACACTACTTTTCATTACAGCTTCCATGTATCCAGATTTTTCTGCCAAACCTGCACCAAGCATTGTGACTAATACAAGTCCTAATGGTGCAAAACTAGTAAAGTTTGTAACTACATTTGCTAAAAATAATTGCAATTGCTCTTTACTTAATAAGTTCACTCCACTTACTACTAAATTTTTACCTGTTTCTTCGTCAATTTGCCCTGGATGTACAGCTGTTACCCCTGAATTTGCAACAATTGCTGATAATATAATAACAACAAACCATAACATTACAAATATGGTAACTGGATCTGGTAGCTTATTACCAACCCTTTCAACTCCATTTAAGAGTCTCATCATAAATCCTTGTTTTTCTTGATTTTTAGTTTCTATTTTCCCCAAATTATTCCCCCCCTTAATTTACACCAACTACTAACTATTTAAAAAATCAATTGCTATTTGAGATAAGCCTTTTGATAGAATTTTCATATTTTTATCATTCCATGCGAATTTAGAATTATGATGTAATACTGGATTATTTTCATCTTCTGATATACCTACAAATACAAATGAAGATGGAACACTATTTGCAAGATATGCAAAATCTTCTCCTCCCATTGATGGTTCTTCTAATTCAAATACATTTTCATCTCCAATTACCTTAGCTATTGATGCTACTGCTATATCCGTCATCTTATCATCATTAACTACTGGCGGGAATTGTCTTATGTATTCATATTCATAAGTTGCTCCCTGACAAGTTGTTATACCTTTTACAACCTCTTCAATTGATTTTTCTGCAAAAACTCTAATATCTTCATCAAAAGTTCTAACTGTACCACCTATTAATGCTTCTGTAGGTATGGCATTGTGACAATCACAAACACCAGCTTTAACATGGCAACATGATATGACTAGTGGCTTTAAGGGATTATTCCTTCTACTTACTATAGTTTGTAATGAATTTATCACTTGGCTCATTATTGGAATTGGGTCTATTGAGCTTTGAGGAACACCTCCGTGGCCTCCCTTTCCAATTATTTTAATATTAAATATATCTGGTGATGCCATTATTGGACCATGTTTTACTCCAACCTTACCTTCTTTAATTGAGCCCCATAAATGTGCCCCAAAAGCTGCATCTACAGTAGGATTTTCTAAAATTCCTTCTTCAATCATTGGCTTAGCTCCACCTTCTATTTCTTCATCAGGCTGAAACATTAATTTAACATTACCATGTAGTTCATCTTTTAATTCATTTAAAATCATTGCAGCTCCTAATAATCCAGCCGTATGGCCGTCATGACCACATGCATGCATAACTCCTGGTACTTGAGATTTATACTCTAAATTTGTCTCTTCTTGAACTTTTAATGCGTCCATATCAGCTCTTAATAAAACTGTTTTGCCTGGATATTTACCTTTGATTAATCCAATAACTCCTGTTTTTGCAATATTAGTTTGTACCTCTATACCTAGTTTTCTAAGCTCATCACACACTAATTGCGATGTTTTAAACTCCTTATATCCAACTTCTGGATGCATATGAATTTCATGTCTAATTTCTACTATTCTAGAGTAGTACTTTTCACATAATTCATTTATTTTATTTATCATTGCTTATCCCCCCTAATTTTAATTATCAAAATGAAAATAGTTAGTTTTATTAATAGTAGCACTGTATGTTTATTTTTTCCATACATTTCTAATTTTTCAAATTAAAAGTCTTCCCTAAATAACTTTAAAAAAAGACAATACAGCCTAAAACCGACCATATTGTCTTTAAATTAAACATCTTAAATCTATTCCATCATAATACTTAAAAATCAATTACTAAATTACTATTTTTTCATATAATCAAATGTATGAGTATTCGTATGTTCATCCATAAATGATAAATACTCTTCTTTAGTAAACTGAGGTTTAAAGTTTTCTACTATATCTTTAGCTACTTTTGCATCATCCCAAAGTAAATCTATTATAGTCATGGCCATAGCCTTAGCTGGAACAATGTATGCTAATTCTTCATCAGATAGTTCGTAGTCACTTGTATGAAGTGCTCCTGATACTCCCCCTATCCAAGGATGTACACATGGCATTATTTGCGATATATCACCAAAATCCGTAGAACCAGCAGTTATTATGACATCTGTTATAGTACTATCATCTCCACCCATAAGTTCTACAAAGTTTCTTTTAAATATGGCATCCATAGAATTATCAGAATCTAATGGTAAAAATCCAATAGTATCTTCTATAATAGCCTTTCCTCCAAGAGCTAATGCTGCTGCATTTATAGCTCTATTAACTTTTTCATTGGCATCCATCATAGCTTCCACAGTAGCTGCTCTAACCATAAATTCCATAGTAACTTTTGATGGAACTACATTTACCACATCTCCACCATGGTTTATTATAGAACTTATTCTCACTTTATCTTCATCTTTAAAAGTATCTCTTTGCGCATTTATATTATTTGTCACAAGAGTAGACATAGTATAAGCATTTACACCAAGATGAGGTGATATTCCTGCATGAGATGATTTTCCAATTAAAGTTACTGCCTTTGATATGAATCCATTTGTATATGATTTTATAACACAGTTTTTATTATCTTCAAAATTAAGTGCATGGAACATCATAGACATATCAACATCATCAAAATAACCTCTATTTAATAGTTCTTGTTTTCCACCTATGAACTTTATTTCATTTTTGTCTTGTAAAGTTTTTCTAAATTCTAAGTCTATACATTCTTCTGCTGGTACAGCCATAAAATCTATTTTTCCGCCCAGATATTCTAATGCACCAGAATTTATAATACCAACAGCGCATCCAAGCATACCGGCTACTTGTATATTATGACCACAGCAGTGCATATTGCCTATTTTATTTGAATCTTTGTGTTCAGGACACATTACAGAATCTAATTCACCCATAACAGCTATTTTAGGTCCATTTTTTTCTTTATTTAAAGAAGTCATACATCCTGTAACTGCTATATTTTCAGTCACATCTACACCTAAGCTTTTAAGAAAATCAGATGTTGTCTTTGTCGACTGCACTTCTTTATATCCAAGCTCTGGTGTAGTATATATTTTTCTTCCAGCTTCTATTATTTTATCTTTATTTTTATCAATCTCTTCCAAACATCGTTGTTTTAATTCTTTTATATACATTATTTTCCCTCCAAATTATAATACCATCATATTATAAACAGTTTGCGCAGCTTGATATAATTCATCTATGTTTAAATATTCATTTACAGTATGTACTTCATGCATTCCTAAACTTAAGATTGCACATCTATAACCTAAATTAGCTATAATATTTGCATCACTTCCTCCTCCAATTATCATTGGAACTGGCTCTACTCCGGCTTTTCTTAGTGCTTCTTCGCTTAACTTAAATACATAACTATCTTTGCTTAATTCAAAACTTGGATAAGAGTTTTTATGTTCAAATTCACAAGTTGTATTAAATTTAGCAGCTGCTTCCTCACAACATTTTTTCATATGCTCTATTTCATCTTGTAATTTCTCAGCTACATGAGATCTTATTTCAGCAGTGAAAGTAACTTTATCAGTTACAACATTAGTAGCTCCTCCACCTTCTATTCTTCCTATATTAGAAGTAGTAAGTTCATCAATTCTTCCTATATGCATGTTACTAATTGCATGAGAAGCTACAACTATAGCATTGATACCTTTCTCTGGTGCTATACCTGCGTGAGCTTTTTTTCCATGGAAAGTAACATTTATACTTTCTTGAGCAGGTGCTTTGTAAGCTATAGTACCAGTAGGTCCACCTGCATCTAATATGACTACATCTTTACAAGGTAAATTTTCAGGATTAAAGTTTTTTGCACCTAATAATCCAACTTCTTCACTAACTGTAAATAGTAAGTATATATCTCTATGAGGTACCTTTTCTTCTAATACAGCTTCTAAACCTTCTAGTATAGCTGCTATTCCTCCCTTATCATCTGCCCCTAAAGTTGTAGTTCCATCTGTTTTTACTATATTTCCTTCTACTATTGGATTTACACCTAGACAAGGCATAACTTGGTCCATATGTGCAGCAAAGCATATAGGATTTTCACTATCTTGTCCTTTTATGTAAGCTACTATATTTCCACAGTTACCACCAAATTTCTCTCCCCCATTATCTATAACTGCATCAATGACTCTTTCCTTAAGATATCCAACTAACCAATTAGCCATTTCTAATTCTTTTCCAGATGGACTATCAACCTTAACCATCTCAACAAAGTTATTTACTAATCTTTCTCTATTTATCATAAAATTCTCCTTATTTAATTAATAAATTTATATGTAGATTAAGGGGATGTGTAAATTAACACAACCCCTCAACATTTATTTTAATTACATTACATATGAAGTTGGAGCTCCTGGTCCAAGTGGTAATCCTAATACCATAAATACCGCTAATAATATTGACCATACTATTAAGAAACTTAAAGAGTAAGGAATCATGTTTGACATTATAGTACCCATACCAGCATTTTTATCATACTTCTTAGCAAATGCTAACACAACTGGGAAGTATGCAAATAATGGAGATATAGGGTTTGTTATACCATCACCTATACGGTAAGCCATTTGAGTTAGTGCAGGGCTGTAACCTAACATCATAAACATTGGGACAAATATTGGAGCCATTATAGCCCATTTAGCAGAAGCACTACCAATGAATATATTTATTAAACAAGATAATAATATAAATCCTATTATTAATGGTACTCCACTTATATTAGCGTTTTTTAAGAACTCAGCACCTTTTACTGATAAAACTATACCTAAATTACTTGTTGAGAATAATTGTAAGAACTGAGATGCTGCAAAAGCTAATATTATGTATCCTCCCATATCACTCATTGATTTACCCATTAAACTAACTATATCTTTATCATTTTTTATAATACCAGTAACTTTACCATAAACAATACCTGGTATAAAGAATAATAGAGACATTATTGGAACCATACCTTTCATAAATGGTGCATTGTTTGATAATAAATCCCCTGTTTCTGGATCTGCTAAGAATGAATTAGTGCCACCGATTGATAATAATCCTATAATTGCAACATAAACCAATATACTAATACCAGCTAATTTTAAACCTTTTTTTTGCTCATCAGTTAACTTTGAATCTACATCTAAAGTAGCATCACCAGTGTACTCTCCAAATCTTGGCGCTATGAATTTTTCAGTTACAATCGTACCTAATATTGCTAATACAAAAGTTGAAGCTATCATAAAGTATAAGTTCATAGTTGCATTTCCACTATATGACGGATCTATCATTTGAGCCGCTGGAATAGTAAAACTTGCTACTAATACGTCAACAACACTTATCATTATATTAGCAAAGAATCCCAAAGTAACTGCTGCGTATCCTGCAAATAAACCTATAAGAGGATGTCTACCAACTCCTAAGAATGCTATTGCAGCTAATGGTGGTAATAATATAGTACCAGCATCTGATGCAAGATTTGCAAGCATACCTATTATCATAACTACTAGAGTAACCGATTTCCCAGATATTTTACTTGCACAACCTTTTATAGCTGCTTCCATTAAACCAACTTTATCATACATACCTGCGCCAATCATTACTACAAGTACTAGACCAAGAGGCGCAAAACCTTGGAAGTTAGATACAATACTTGCAAGTATATTTTGTAGTTGCTCTTTGCTAAGTAAATTTACAACTGCTACTGTTTCCTTTGTTCCAGGATGAATAACTGATACGTCTTTACTTGCAACTATGCTTGAAGTTATTAACACTATGATGCATAATCCTAAGAATATAGTAACTGGATCTGGTAACTTATTCCCCAAAACTTCAATTTTGTTTAGAAACTTACTAAAAAAACTTTCCTTTTTAATTCCCTCATTTGCTTTTAAATTTGTTTCCATTCATTCACTTCCTTATCTTCAGTTTATATTTATAGACATGTCAATAATTTGTCCTTAATTATAAAATAAACGATTTCCATATGTGTGTCAATACAAATTTTCTGAAAATATTGCATTTTTCAACAAATTCATAAGTTATTTCCACTTTTTATTATTAATATATTTTAAACTTTAGATAATTCTGTTTTAGTATTTAAATCTTTAATTTATGTAAGCATATAAAAATAAACTAGAAGCAGTCTTCTAGTTTATTTTAAAAGTTACAAAAAATATATAATCTTTTTCAATATAATCAAAAATTTTTTCTAATATTTAATACAATTGCAAGGATGTTTTCCACCTACATTATTAATTCCCACAGCTTGTGTGCTAGCACCTCTTAAAAACTTACAACTTGATGATGCATGATAATAACTATTACCAGGAGCTATATATACTGTTCTTCCTCCAGAAGATGAACTTCCATTTGAGCCACTACTAGAACTACTTGAAGAAGGTTTATATACTACTGGATTTGTCCAACAATTACATTCAAATTTATTCATATTATAAGTTAATGTAACATAAGATGTAGAGGCACCTTCTAAGTATTTACAATTTGATATAGCGTGATAGTATCTATTTCCTGCTGCAATAAAAACACCTTTGCCTATATGTTTATTGCTACTTGAATTATTAGATGAGTTATAGTTATTATATCTACTCCCTCCTGAGTAACTTCCATTTGAATTTGAATATGAGTTTGAATATCCGTCTCCATATGAGTTATTACTAGAATCAGCTAAATAGCTTTCTTTGTCCATCTCTATCTTTTTTTCTTTTTCTATTTCTTCTTCTATTTCTTTAATTTCTTCTTTGTATTCATCTACAACTAAAGCTATTTCTTTATTTTCTTTTTGCAAACTTATTAATTCTTCATCTTTTGTGACTTCATTTATGTATTCATCTGATTCCATATAATCTATAGATTCTTTAAGTTCTTTATTTCTTGATTCATAATACCTAATATCATATTTCTTTTCATTGACATATCCATAATAAGTCTTTTCATTAAATCCACTACTACCTATTCCATAACATATAGCTAATAATAAAATCGGTAATAAACATATTATAAACTCCTTCTTAGGATTGTCTGCAAATTTACCTTTAAATAAATCAATTATGCCAAATAAAACAAATGGCACGTATAAAATAAATAACCCTATAAAAATATCTGTAAACATCTCTACTCTAGTTAAATAAATTATTGGTATAAAATAATATAAAAAGGCGATAATTTGTTTTCTTGGATTATCACTTCTAAATCCAGGTATATATTTATGTAAATTCATTTAAATATTACTCCTATCTTTCTAATTTTTTCTCTAATACTTCTTTTTCTTCTCTTAATGCTTCGTTTTCTTTAGATAGTCTAGATTTTTCAGATTCTATATCTTTAACTTTATTTTTATATTTTTCTGTACTACTTATATTATTAATAATATCCTGACTTTTTTCATATAAAAGACTATATTCTCTACTCAAATTTTCAAGCTTATTTTCTAAATTATTTTTATCATTAATTTTATTTACTGTAAATCCGATCATAAGATTACAAATCAATGAAACTGCTAGAGTAAAAATATATAATTGACCAAGTTTCATTATCTTTTCACCACTACCTTCTGATATTCTTTTAAAAAGTTCAACTAAAAAAGGTAAACTTACTAAAAATATCAGATTTATTTTGTTTTCATAAATTAATAAATACTGTATACATACTGCATAATAAATTGTTGCAATCAATTTCTTCATTGGCTTATTTGACCTAAAACCTGGAATATAGTTTAATATGCCCATTGTTCTAATACCTCCTAAAATTCATATATTAAATATTTTAAATTAATAATTGCATAATTATTGCCTAGACAATAATTAATTATCTAGGCAAAATTTATTTGTATTAAATTCGAATAAATAACTTAATAAGTTCATCATTAATCGCCTTTAGTATTGTAACATACCATAAATTATTTTTTTGTAATTTATTGTCGAATATAATTTTTTTTATAATAATTTTATATTACAATATATTACCTCTGTATATTCTAAGTTCATATTACAATGCTATATATTTTATCTCCTCTGCTCATTCCATAAAGTTATGATAATGATAATAGATACAAAAGTAAGAGTTTGTCAATAATCCTAAAAATTATGATAATTTTTATTATTTATTCATGGTATAAAATAGTACTATATCCTTTTGTTAACAAAAATTAATAATTTTTTAACTCAGTTTTAATCAAAAGTTGCCGAATTTCCTTTATTATTAAATTCATGAGAAAAAGATTTTATAGATATATTTTGGTTTATGATGCATAAATTTTTAAGCATATAAAAAATGGAAGTAAGATTAATTTAAAATATATTTACAAGTATTTGATTAAATGCTTGACCTATTGTTCATTCTTTTTTACAATTGTATTTCCTCAATTGTGGGGCTAGGAGAAATCCTAGCTTTTTTCCTTTTATACTACTGTAATAACATAATTTTTCATATTCTGGTTAAACTTATAAGATAAAATAGATTATTTGAAAGGTGCATAAAAATGAAATCTCCATCAATTAAGTTTAGCGATATTATAATATTACTAGTAGGATGTTTTCTCATGTCGATTTCTATCAACATGTTTCTAAATCCACATAATATAGCCCCTGGAGGGCTTACAGGAATATCAATAATCATAAATTCTATAACAGGTCTTCCAATTTGGCTTATAAATATATCTTTTGATATACCTCTATTTATATTTGCATTTAAAATACTTAGTAAAAAAGATGCCTTTAAAACTTTTCTAGGAATTATCTTTCTTACTACTTCCTTAAAAATAACTGAAAATCTAGCTTATCTAGATATTACAGATGATGTATTATTGTCAGCTATATCTGGAGCCATAATTCTAGGTGTATCACTTGGTCTAATATTTAGAATAAATGGAAGCACTGGTGGCACAGATTTAGTAGGAATTTTAGCTAATAAATTCTTTCCATCTATTAGCGTACCTATGCTTATGGGATTTGCTGATGGTACCATTGTATTACTCTCTGGAATAGTCAGTAGAAATATTGAAATAGCTCTATATTCAGCTATTGCTTTGTACATAATAGTAAAGGTCAGCGATATTATGGTAGAAGGTATTAATACCTCTTCTTCCTTTACAATTATCTCTGATAAATATAGAGAAATTGGTATGGAAATAACAGAAGAACTTGGTAGAGGCGCTACTATATTGAAGGGCTCAGGTTTTTATACTAACAAAGAAAAAAACGTACTTCTTGTTGTTGTTTCTAAAAAACAAGTCATTACTCTAAAAAAATTAGTTAAAAATATAGACCCTAATGCTTTTATAATAATAACAGATATATTCGAAGCTTTAGGTGAAGGCTTTAAGGAATTTTAAAAAATAGAGCGATATGTTCTTTATAAATAAACATATCGCTTTTTTTAATTTTAAATAAAAAAGACCCTATAAATAGGGAGGTTAATAAAAAGGATTTTAAGCTACAACTCCATCTCTACTTTTTTCTATACTCATGAATACTGGAACCCTTTCCATGAACATGCACACATATTTATAATCTAGATATTTAAGCATTTCATAAGCTCTATGGAAATCTTTACATACATCAGTTGCTCTATGAGAGTCTGATCCTACTGTAATAATTTCTCCACCTAGCTCCTTATATCTTCTCAAAATGCTAGTATTAGGATGAACTGATTCTACTCCATATCTAAATCCAGAAGTATTGACCTCTATTCCTTTATCAGAATAAATTATATGTTTAAGTATTGCATCTAAAACATCCTTATAATCATTATATATCACTTTGTTATTCTCAAAATTTCCATATCTTATTACATAATCTAAGTGTCCATAAACATTATAATCATCAAAAGATCTTACTGTATCTAATATACTTTGAAAATATTTTCTATAGGCTTCTTCCTTTGTATATCCTTCAAAAAATTTTTTATTTGGTACATCTATTTTATCTACTGTATGAGTTGAACACAAAATAAAATCAAAAGGATAATAACTTAAAATTTCATTTATTTTATCTTTTACGTGTTTTTGATATCCTACTTCAATTCCTGTGTATATATTTATATAATTTTTATATTTTTCTCTAAGCTCTGTAATACTACTGCAATACTTATCAAAATCAATGCTAAATCTGTCATTATGAAATTCCATATGGTCCGTAAAAGTTAAATGATTTACACCAATATCTATTCCTCTTCTTATAACAGTTTCCATGCTATCCTTTCCATCAATTGAAAAAGTAGTGTGAACATGATTATCTAATAAATTCATAAATATAATCTCCTTTATAGTATTTATGGTATACCATTTACTTAAAAGTACTTTTGAAAGTTATCTGTCTACTTATATAATATATTTTCTATGGAGATTTTTAATTAAAATGGTGTAAAGATATTGTTACTAGTATGTTAAAAACAAAGTTGAAAATTCTATTATCTACAAAACAGATAACATATAATTTCCTTATAATAAAAAAACTAGGTTATTTAACCTAGTTTATATATTGGAGCTGGTAATAGGACTCGAACCTACAACCTGCTGATTACAAGTCAGCTGCTCTACCAATTGAGCCATACCAGCTAATTAAATTGTATTAACATTTGTTAGTACACTCAAAACTGCTAACATTTAATGTTTCCATTAATTACTATGGTCAAGTCCTCGATCTATTAGTATCAGTAAGCTAAATACATTACTGCACTTACACCTCTGACCTATCAACCAGGTAGTCTTCCTGG
>NZ_JAGHFM010000035.1 GCF_017888745.1 Terrisporobacter sp.
AGCATCTATTTTATTAATTTCATATATATCGTTGCCTAAATAATTCATATTCTGTCTCCTAGTCTTTTTTATATTATAAATATATATTATTTTACACTAATTACTATGAAATTTTTAATAAGTTTTTTAATTCTAATTCTCTATTTCTCATACAACACTCATACTTTAAATATTTGGGCATAATATTAGTCTAGGTTAAATAATTATGTCAAAATAAAATCTGAAAGGTCTGACTACAATATAGTATTGAGCACAGACCTCTTAAATAAATTTTTATGTTTAGTATTATCTTAATATATATGAGTGTTTATTTTATTATTTATTTTACATAACTTGCTGATATATATCCATATCCTGATTTATATTTTATCTTATACCATCCGTTTTTTGATTCCACTATCTCTACTTTCGTTCCTTTTGATAAACTTCCTATTTTAGAGTAGTTTTTAACATATATACTTCTTACATTTCACAGTATTGTTATAAGTAATATTTTTTTCTAATTATATTTAAAAATTAATATTATATAATTTCCTTACAATAAAAAAGAGATTAAACATAAACCGATTAATCTCTTCATATATTTAAATTTATATAATCTTAATCATTATCATCTAGCCACTTAGTTAAAACTTCCATGTATTTATCATTTTCTTCAACAAAAGGCATATGTCTTGAGTATTCAAATAGTTCCCATTTACTATTAGGAATTCTATCATACATAGTTTTTGCAATATATGGTGAGCATAAATCTATTGCTCCACTAGTTATTAAGCAAGGTTCCTTTATTTCATGTAATCTATCAGTAAATTCATATCCTGCTAGAGTTCCTGTTGGTGAGAATTCATTATTTCCCCATCCTACAACATATGCTTCAGAACCTGATTTTTTAGGCCTTCTTAGACATTCTGGAGATTCTTCAGTTACTTCACCTGCACAATACATTTTCATAAATCTATCTAGCGCATCAGCATACTCTTTGCTATCATAATCTGGCTCAAGTAAAGCTTTTTGATCTTCTTCACTCATATATGATATTCTTCTTTTTTGCTCTTTCTCCCAAAGTTTTGCAGAAGAAAGAGTTGATGATAAGATGTATGACTTAATTCCCTTTGGTTTGTGCTCAATAGCATACCAAATAGCCTGCATCCCTCCCCAAGATTGACCTAATAAATGAATTTCTTCAAGCCCTAGATATTTTCTAAGTTCAATAAGTTCTTTTATCCAAGTATCAGCGTTGAATAATTCTGGATGTCCTTCTACAAACGAATTTCCACATCCAATTTGGTCATACATTATCACTTGTCTACCAGTTTCAGCTATTTTATCTAATACTTCAAAATAGTTATGTGTAGAACCTGGTCCTCCATGAAGTAATACTAATGGTTTTTTTCCTTCTGTTCCTTCGCCTACTATACGATAATAAGTTTTAAAACCTTCAAAAGGCATATATCCTTCAGTTATTTTCATGTTTACCCCCCAATTTCTCATTAGAAACGATAGTTATTTTCTTAGCATGATTGTTTAAAATTTATCAATCATATTTAATATGTATTTCTAATATTTTACCTGCTTCTAAAAATAGTATAACATAAAAATAAAGAATCTCCACCCTAAACCATCCATAAAATTCCATAATTATATAATTTTATTTTTTAAAGTTCTTTTATTATATGACTATATTAACATTAGAATTTGAATAATAGATAAAATGCTTGGCAATATGAAACTTTTCTCTTAAAAATAACTCAAAGAAAAGAAAGTGATTATATTTAAGTTAACATATTTACATGAAAACACATAGTTTGTAGTAAATATCATTTATAAAGAGGTAATAATAATGAATACTATATTTGGATATAAAATTTTAAATTCTGAATATCCACAGATGAAAATAATTGAAACACCAGACTTTATACTAAGACCTGCTACTCTTAATGATACACATGATTTACATGAATATCTTCGCCAAGAAAATGTAGTAAAGTACCTACCGTTTAAAGCTCATAAAAATATTAATGCTACTAAAAAATTTATACAGTCTTTTTTCATCGAAAATTATGAAAAAGGAAAAATAGGAAACTATGTCATATACTATAAGCCAGATAAAAAAGTCATCGGAAATATTGGTATTAACAATGTATCCATGAGAGCAAGAGAAGGAGAAATAGGTATTTGTATAAATCCTAAATATTGGGGAAATAATTTTGCTACTGAACTGACAGTAATAACTCTTATAACAGGCTTTGAATTGATGAATCTAGATAAATTAATTGCAATTACTTACTCTGAAAATAGATATACTCCTAAATCCCTTAAAGCTCTAGGATTTAAGTATGTAAAAACTCGTAAGCTAAGAAATACTCTTCAAGTATCCCATATATTTGAATTATCTAGAAATGATTATTTGCAAATGAAAGAATATTATTTACCTTGTTTGATAATGGAGTTTTACTAAAAATATAATCATTACTATAACTTTTCTTATGATAACAACATTATAGATTCCTTCATTAACTTATGATAAACTAAAAGGCTATGATAAAAAATCATAGCCTCAAAATAAAATTATCTCTAATATTTAATTATATAATTACTTTCATCTATAACTCTAACTTTTTTCTTGTTTTGAATATAATTAATTATAACTTCACTTATATCTAAATTAATTTCTCTAACAATTTCAGCATCTTTATAACTTGGGTATACTGACCAATTCGTAGCACGATAGTTATTCATTACGATAGTATAGTATCTTTCTAAATCAATATCTACACCATCTTTTTTCATAGAAACTATTCTATCTCCAAATTCTCTATTTAAATCAATTTCATAGGTCATTCCACCAAAAGTATCATAGTTATAATGTTGAACTTTTGGTTTTAAGAAGCTTATATTTACATCTACTTTACCATCTTCTAATACAAAGTAAGTAGCACTTTTTTCCATAGCCTCTTTTATATTTTTCCCTTTTACATTAAGGACCGTTAGAGTATTTGGATAAGGATAGTTTATTAATACATCTCTTATAGATACAGTCTTTTTAAATCCAATTGTGCTATCAAACATAGATAATGCAGAAAAATCAGACTTACCAGCATCAAGGTGAACTTCATGTAAGAAGTTTATAAAAGGATGTCCTTTAAGTCTTGCCTCAAATATATCATTTACTAGTATATCTTTTTCAAATTCTCCTATTTCTTGATCTAAGTAAACTTGTAATTTATTTTCTACTTCTTCAAATATACTTTGTAAATCATTATCTATTTCAACATCTAAGTTTTTAACTTCTACTAATTCATATTCTACTTCTTTTGTTTCAGTATCTAGTACTATTTTAGTAAAGTTTTGACCATTATTTAATGGTTGTGAACAAAGTACACCATTGATTTTAGTTATAAATGATCTATGTTGATGTCCACTTAAAATCATATCTATAGAATCAAATTTTTCTAAAAGCTCGCTACCCTGATTTTCATTAGTTAGTGCTTCTGTTGGAGTAATATTATCTTCTAAACTTCTTTCAAATCCTCCATGATAGCAAACTATTATATAATCACATTGTTCTTTTAGCTCTTTTTCATATTTTCCATACATCTCTACTGGATTATTGAAGCTTAACCCTTTTATATTAGATTCTTGTTCCCAATTTGGTATAAATGATGTTGTAAATCCTATGCATCCAATTTTAAATCCATCTATATCAAATATTTTATATGGCTTTGTATCAAACTCCAATCCATCTATATTTGCATTTATTACTTTATGACTTATTGGCGAGTATGATTTGTTAAGATAATCTATACCATAATTAAATTCATGGTTTCCTATTACATATGCATCATAGTTTATATCTTCTAATCCCTCAATAATTGGATTAGTGTTCATTTCATGTTTATATAAATAATGTGTCAATGCAGAACCTTGTATTAAGTCTCCACAATCTATTTTTAATGACTTATCATATTTTAATTCATCTTTTTTTATATAGCTTCCTATTTTTAAAATTCCAAGAGGTTGTTCTTTTACATAGTTAGTTGGATATACATATCCATGCAAATCACTAGTTTGATAAATGACAAGTTTCATAATTGTCTCCTTTTCTTATAAAATTTTTATAATCTTTGTGTAAAATCAAATAAAATATAATTTCATTACAATTAAAAAGGATGTCTTAATTAAATTTAAGACATCCCCTTTTAAAAGTTTGATTTCACCTGGGCAAACTGAAGGCCAAACATTTTATCTAGCCAACGAGATGCCTTTTATTATGCTTCAAACAACATTACTTAAAATACTTATTCATATATTCCCATTAAAGTATTTTTATATGTTTCTAGTTTAGCTTTTACGTCAGATTTAGTATCTGATAATATATCTTCTAGTACAGTAGCAGATTCATTGTAAGCACTATCAACACCTTGAGCAACTTCATTTATAAATAATTTTTTAGATGTTGCATCTTTTAATATACCTGATACTAATGTTCCTGAATTTTTGTATTCATCTGATTCTATAGCACTTTTTGTAGCTGGTATATATCCAGTTTCAATTCCCCAAACTACTTGGTTTTCTGTTGAAGATAAGAACTTTAAGAATTCAAATGCAGCAGTTCTTTGTTCAGCAGAAGCATTTGAGAACATGTATAAATCAGTACCTTGTTGCATAACTGATTCAGCTGGATATGGAGCAACACCTACTTCAAACTTATCACCAACACCTTGCTTAACGAATGATTCACCAGCATTTGATCCAACATACATACCAACTGCTTCATTAGCAAATGGTCCTGATAAGTACATATCTGTACCAGCTATTCTGAAGTAACCTTCTTTTATACCATCTAAGTAGTAATTAGCAGCTTCAACTGATTCTTTACCAGTTACATCTGTTTTACTATTGAAGTCTACACCTTTATTTTTTAAGTAAGTAGTGTAGAAGTTATTTAATGAGTCAAATCCAGCACCAACTATACCTTTTTTCTCAGTTATAGTTTTTGAAACTTCAGCAAATTCCTCATATGTAGTAGGAACTTTTAATCCTAATTCTTCGAATAATGTTTTATTATACCATATAACTTCTGTTGATTTATTGAAAGGCATTCCATATATTTTTCCGTCTATATTACTAGAAGATCTGAATCCCTCTAATATATCTTCATAGTTTTCAAATCCTATTGTTTCATTTTCTATATAAGGCTTTAAGTCAACAATTAACTCATCTTGCATTGCATTTACCATCCAATGTGGATATGCTTGAGTTAATGTTGGTAAATCATCTGGACTTGCTGTAGTAGCAGTTATTTTTTGTTGTAATTCTGGGTAACTTGATTGATTTTGTAAAGTTACTTTTATGTTTTTATTTTCTTCCATGAACTTGTCAGTTAATTTTTGTAGAGTTTTCTCTAAGTCTCCGTTCATGGCATGCCAGAATGTTATTTCAACTGGCTCTTTAATTTCTGTTACTATCTCTTCAGATGAAGCACTTTTACTGTTGCCACATCCAGTCATTAGTCCAGTCACTAGGACTGCAGATAATGCTAATGATGCAAATTTTTTGAATCTCATTTCTAATCCTCCAATTATATTGTTTGTTTCTTTTCTGGTAATAGTACATCGCCTGACTTATTGTAAAGTCTTTCTGGATGATATGAATGAATAGGAACTAATAGCTTAGGTTTAATTAAGTCTATTATTTCAATCAAATCAAATGGATGAGCATGTCCAGTACATGATGCTAGTTTAAATTCGATACCATGATCTTCGAATCTTTTTATAAATGGCCCATACGCTGGATCAAAGTCTCCAAGTGGTGTTGCGTTTGAATGAACATAAATTCCATTTTCTTTTAATCTATCAAAATGTTCAATGGCAAGTGTATCTAATTGCCAGAAATAGCTACTTTCATCTTGTAGAAGTGTTTCAAACTCTACCTTATAATTTTGATCTAACTCATAATCTTTATCATCTAGCTGATAATAGTAAGATTGATATCCTGTTGCATGTTTTAATACATAAGAATAATATGCATCTAATACTACAGTTCTTGGATTAGTTTTTATTATGTTTAAAATTCTTTCTATATTAGATATATAGTAGTTAAATGTTATTTGTTTATTTGGATTTTCTCTTACAATAGTATTTATTTTTTCTATTAATGCTAATTCATTATCATCTGCTGGTACACGTGCATCTTCATTTAATTCTTGGAAAGAAACTGTAACACCCTCTATTAATAGAACATCACAATTTTCACTTTCTTTACAGAAATTTAAAGTTGCATCTTTTCTATATCCATGAAGTCTTATATCTCCTGTATATGATATAACTAAATCTGGTGTTTCTATTAGTAATCCACTTGCACCATATGCATCATGGTCTACTGGCATTACTTTAACTTTTATTTCACCAATTTGAACTACTTCATTTTCTGTTACTCCTATTATTTCTCTAACATTAGACTCTCCTTGGTTATGAAGAGGGAATAAGAAGTCATTATTTATATTTAAAGTATTTAATAAAGATTTCGTTCCTTCTAACATGTATAAAGGCACTGATGGATTTAAATAGTTAATTATCTTTGAATGATCTAAATGAACATGTGATAAAAATACAGCTGTATTTTTAAAATTATCTTCTTTAGATTCATATCCCTTTAAAGGTATACTTGGATCAAACATATTATCTAAGAATGGAACAAGATTCATATCTAATAAATCTTGTAAATCTTTTGGTTGTTTTGGTGATGATGGATCATACTCGCTACCAAAATCAAAGAATATACGACTATCTTCGTATGCTATTTCTATAATTGTCCCCCCAATAGTTAATATACCATTATGGAATGTTATTTTTGTCTTTTTATCCTTTAACACCACTTTTTACAACTCCTCTTATAATTTGTTTTCTAAATATTAAGTATAAAATTAATATAGGCACTATAGCTATTGTTGACGCTGCCATTTGTAAGTGTACATTTGTACCACTTTCTGTAGCGAAAGCACTTAATCCGTTACTTAATAATCTCATTTCCTTGCTGTTAGTTACAAGTATTGGCCATAAGAATGAGTTCCATCCATTTATGAAACTTAATATCCCCATTGTAAATAATGAAGGTTTTGCTAATGGAACTAATATTCTTCTTATAAATTCTAAATCTCCACATCCGTCTACTTTTGCCGCTTTATAATATGAAAGTGGTATAGATGTAAGATAGTTTTTTAAGTAGAATATATAGAATATACTTGCTAATGATGGAAGTATTAAAGCTGTATAGCTATCTAATAATCCTATACTTGCTATAGTTTGATAATTAGTAAATACAGTAACTTCATATGGTACCATTAGAAGTGCTGCCATACCCATTACTAAAAGTTCTTTATATTTAAACTCTAATTTAACTAATGCAAAACTAGCTAATACAGAGGTTATTAATGTTCCTATTGTAGATAATCCAGCAACTAATATAGTATTGAAGAAGTATCTAACAAAAGGTGCTTGCTCCATTGCTAACTTAAAGTTTTCCCACTGAAATTCTTTTGGTACAAGTGTCGGTGGTATACTTGTAACCTCTTGGAATGTCATTAAACTTGATAATATCATATACACAAAAGGAAACAGTGTTATTAAAGCCATTATGCCTATGAATGTTTTCGATATAAATAAATTAACCTTTTTCATTTTTTCACCTACTTAGATATTCTTTTTAAAACATAGTTTTGAATTAAGGTAAATAATAATATTAATGCAAATAATATTACTGCAGCTGCCATACCTTGGCCATAACGATATTCAACGTAGAATTTATTAAATATGTAGAATACTCCAGTAGTTGCGCTATTTGCTATTCCCGCTTTTCCGTTAAATATAGAGAATACTTGTGCATATACCTTAAACGCATTAATAAAGTTTACCATTAATAAAAATGTTATTGTTGGTATTAACTGTGGTAAAGTTATTTTTATAAATTGCTCTAATTTTGTAGCTCCAAACATATCTGCTACTTTATAGTAATTTTCATCTACAGTTCTAAGTCCTGAAAGTAATATAATTATATTAAAAGCAAGACCTGACCAAATACCAAATATAATTAGAGTAGTCATACTCATATTTGGATCATCTAAGAAGTTTATTGGGCCAACATTTATAAGACCTAGTAAATAATTTATAAAACCATATTCTCCATTGAATAAAAATCTAAATACAATACCTATTGCTATTACACTTGTTAGGTATGGTATAAAGAATATCGTTTCAAATAAACTTTTATGTTTAATTTTTTCAAATATAGTTATTGCTATAAACATAGATATAATAAGCCCTACAGGAACTACAACGAATGAAAATAAAGCTGTATTTCCTATTGCATCATGGAATTTAGGATCTTGTAATACTACAGAGAAGTTTCTAAATCCGTTAAACTGCAAATTATTTAATGTACCTTTTTGCATAGACATTATAAATGTTTTTATTAAAGGTAAAACATTGAATATTCCTATTATTATTAAAGCTGGTAAAAGAAATAACCATGCTTGTGGTGAATTCTCCGCTCTATATTTTAACTTTTTCATTAGTACACTCTAACTCCATTCTCTTGGAATAAATAAATTCCATTGTAATCTATATCAAATCCTACTTCATCATTTTCTCTGATATTTTGATTTACATCAGTGATAGATTTTGCATGCACTCCATTTACATTGAAGTTTACTATGCAATCTTTTCCTATTAACTCTACTGTTTCTATAGTAGTTTTAAATAAAGGATTTTCATTTGTTACAAAGTATTCTGGTCTTATACCTACTATATATTTATCTTCAGTTAATTCAGCTTTAAGCCTGTCTTTTGTTAATAGATTTAAATCTATATCAAAGTCTTCACCTTTTAGAACATTTCCTTCTTTATTCATTTCAAATATGTTTATAATTGGATTACCCATAAATTGTGCAACAAATAAATTAGATGGTTCTAAGTATAAGTTTTGTGGTACATCAAATTGTTGAACTACACCTTCATTCATAAGAACAATTCTATCACTTATTGATAAAGCTTCTTCTTGGTCATGAGTTACGAATATAGTTGTTATTCCTATTTCTTTAACTAATCTTCTTATTTCTTCTCTTATTTTCAATCTAAGCCTTGCATCTAAATTACTTAAAGGTTCATCTAGTAATAATATTTTTGGATTTTGAACTAAAGCTCTAGTTATTGCAACCCTTTGTTGCTGTCCACCAGACATTTGTCCTGGTTTTTTATTTGCTAATTCTTCTATACTTGTAATTTTCATATATTTTTTAGCAATTTCCATAGCTTCTGCTTTAGGCTTTTTATTCTTTCCTACTGTCAAAGGGAACATAACGTTTTCTAATACTGTCATGTGAGGATATAATGCATAGTTTTGGAATACTAATCCTATATTTCTATCCTTAGGATGTTTGTCTATTACAGATTTATTATCAAATTTGATATCTCCACTTGTTGGATCTAATAGACCTGCTAAAAGGTTAAGTATAGTTGTTTTACCACATCCACTAGGACCTAATAAACATACTAATTCTCCTTCATTCATTTCTAAATTAATACTTTTTAAAGCTTCATGACCATTATCATAAACTTTTCTTAATTGTTCAATTTGTATCATCTTCCACCTCTAATGAATTTTCTTTTACTAACATTTAATGCTAAAAGGTATACTATCTATATACACTTAACATTAAAGTATATCATATTTATTATTTACCGTATATATTTCTACTTAAGTATATATTATTTAAATATAATATACAACTGTATTTTACTTTAATTTATGCATGTAACATATCATTATTTTTTTCAATGTTTTTAAACTATTGAAACTACTATATTCTACAATTTTGTTAATATATATACAAATTATTTTTAACATAAGTTTAATATTCTTCAGTTATACACAAACTTTTGTTTAAATTAATGTATAAAAAAGTAGTTACTAAGATTTTGATATGCTCCCTTTATAGTAGACAGTTAAAATAATAAAACTGTTACTATGAAGGGAGCATCTTTTTATGGGAAGAAAATCCAAGATACCATACGAATTAAAAGTAATAAATGTAGAGGAATACATTAAAGGAAATAAAAGTGCCTCAGAATTAGCTAGTACATTAGGAATATCAATAGAACAATTTAGAAGATGGGTTCACAAGTATAATGTAACTGGAGCCGCAGGCTTAAGAACTCATCCTAAAAATAGATCCTATTCTACAGAAGTTAAACATTCGTCTGTTAATGATTATATTTCTGGTAAAGGATCGCTATGTGACATATGTAATAAATACAATATTTCTTCTCTTAGCGTACTTCAA
Organism: Terrisporobacter sp.; assembly: GCF_017888745.1. GTDB lineage: Bacteria > Bacillota > Clostridia > Peptostreptococcales > Peptostreptococcaceae > Terrisporobacter. Next base: position 10,340 of record NZ_JAGHFM010000035.1, read on the forward strand.
GGATGGATTTTAAAGTATAATAATAGTCATAACAAATGGAAATCTCATAATACTAAGGAGAATAAGATTATGACTAAAGGTAGAAAAACAACATATAAAGAAAGAGTTGAAATTGTAGCATTTTGCATAGAAAATAATGATAATTACCAATTAACTTCAGATAAATATAAAATTTCATATCAACAAGTTTATACTTGGGTTAGAAAATATAAAGAAAATGGATATGAGTCCCTTAAAGATAATAGGGGAAAAAGAAAAAATATAGATCAAATTAGTGAAGCTGAAAAATTAAATGCTCAGATAAGATTACTAAAAGCGAAAAATAAACAATTAGAGATGGAAAATAACTTCTTAAAAAAATTAGAGGAAATAGAAAGGAGGGGATAAAAAATAGTTTCACAAAACAAACCGTATATATTGCAATTAAAGAGCTATCTAGTGAAGGTTATCCAATATTAGTACTATGCAAATTTGCAGGTATATCAAGGGCTTCATATTATAAATGGTTAAATAGAAAAGAAACTAAAAGAGATATTGAAAATAACATTATAGCTAGTGAAATAATTAAGGTCTATGAAGATGTTGAAGGTATTTATGGATATAGACGTATAACGATGAATATTAATAGGAATTTAAATGCGAAATATAATCACAAACGAATTTATAGATTAATGAAATGTCTCAATTTAAAATCAGTAATCCGTAAAAAAAGAAAAAATTATGTTAAAAGTACTCCTCAAATTACATCTGAAAATATATTAAATAGAGATTTTAGCGCAGCTACGCCTAATGAAAAATGGTTAACGGATGTAACTGAGTTCAAACTAACTAATGGTACGAAGGCCTATTTGAGTGCAATAATAGATTTATACGATAACAGTATAATTTCATATGTTGTAGGTCATTCAAATAATAATAAATTAGTATTTGATACATTTGATATTGCAGTTGAAAATAACCCTACGGCTAGTCTATATTCCATAGTGATCGTGGGTTCCAATATACAAGTAAAAACTTCAAGGTAAAGCTTGATAAGATATCTGCTACGCAGAGTATGTCTCGTGTTGGTAGATGTATAGATAATGGACCAATAGAAGGATTCTGGGGAATTATTAAGTCTGAAATGTATTATTTGAAGAAATTTCATAACTTTGAAGAATTAAAATTAGCAATCGATAAATATATAGAATTTTATGATAAAAGAAGATTACAAAAAAGATTAAAAGGCCTGGCTCCGATAGAATATCGAGAGCAGACCTTAGTTGCTTAATTTTTATTTTTTAGACTGTCTACTTGACAGGGTGCAGTTCAATTTTCATAGTAACTACTTGTATTTATAATGTGTATATCTTTAATTTTTATTAATATCTATAAGATATCTATATCATGCTATTTATTTGTAAACATTTACTATATATAAATTTTATAGTTATCAGATTTTAAGTCCCCATACTTACTATAAAATTTAGAATGTAGCTATAACTGTGTCATTTGAAACTGCTTGAATATCAACTTTATATTTTATAGACTTATATTCATCTGAGTTAGTAATAGCCATTATAACTATATCATCTAATCCCTTTTCTTTTATTAAGCTTCTATCAAATGATATTAATTTATCTCCACTATTTACTGTGTCTCCTGATTTTACAAATATATTAAATCCTTCACCATTCATAGAAACAGTATCTATACCTATATGGAATAAAAGCTCCATGCCATTTACTAACTTAAGTCCTATTGCATGTTTACTCTCTTCCATAATCATAGTAACTTCTGCATCACAAGGAGCTACTACCTCATTATTTTCAGGACGAATAGCTATTCCATCACCTAACATTTTTGATGAAAACACCTCATCATTTACTTGGTCTATTGGTATAACTTTTCCTGTAGAAAATGCAGTAAGTGAATTATTCTTTTTCTTTTTAAATATCGATAGCATTGTAACATTACCTTTCTTATTATAAAATTATACTAACTCTGGCCAATATGATTTGTTCGCTTCAATTAAATCATCTAATACTTCTTTAGCAACTTTAGCACTTGGTATAGTTTTTGAAAGAGTTAATGCTTGCCATAGCTTTTGGTAACTTCCTTCTATCCACGCTTGTACAACTAATTTTTCTACTGAAACTTGTTGTTCCATTAAACCTTTTTCAAATTGTGGTATACTTCCTTGTACTAAAGCTTGTGCTCCATTGCTCCCTACTAAACATGGTACTTCTACCATCGCTGTAGGATCAAAGTTTTCTATGGCACCTTTATTTTCAACTATACATAACATTCTCTCATTAGTGTTATAAGCTATAGCTCTTGCTAAATCAACTATGAATGATGCATGAGAATCTATATGAAATTCAGAACCTTTTGATGTTCCTGACTTTATTATTGCTCTAGCTGCATCAAATACAGTTTTTTCTCTTCCATCCATTACTTCATTTGCACGTGTGTACTCTTTATTTGAATGCTCAACAACATAGTCTGGATATAAATAGTATTTTAAATAAGTATTTGGTAAAAAATTTGGATCTAGTGCAATTAAATCTTTTGCTTTTCTATGAGTATCTTGCCAACTTGGATCTGTATGTTGAGTATCAACCTCTATTTGATTTAAATATCCATTTTCAGATATATACTCCCTTAACATAGGCATTAAATCATTTCCTTCTTTATCTTTAACACTAGTCCACCAACCAAAGTGATTTAAACCAAAGTAATTAACTTCTAAATCCTTTGGAGTTAATCCTACTATTTGAGACATACGACGAAGTGTTCCTACTGGCATATCACATATATTTAATACTTTTGAATTTGGTCTTAATATACGACACGCCTCTGCAACTATCGCTGCTGGATTTGAATAATTTAACATCCAGCAATCTGGAGAGTAATTTTCCATAATGTCTATTAACTCAATCATAGGACCAATTGATCTCATTCCATATGCTATCCCTCCTGGCCCGCAAGTCTCCTGACCAACAACGCCATGTTTTAGAGGTATTTTTTCATCCTTTTCACGCATTTCATATTTACCTACACGTATATGAGCCATACAGAAATCTACATCTGTAAATGCTTCCTCAGGATCTGTAGTATATGTAAACTCTATCTCTGGAGCGTTCTCTTTTAATAATATATGTAAAGCCTCACCTATAACATCTTGACGTTGCTTATCGTTATCATATAACTTTAACTTTCTTAGTGGAAATCTATCTATATTATCTAGTAACATCATTACTATACCTGGTGTAAATGTACTTCCTCCACCTGCTATGACAACTGAGAATTTTTTATTTGACTTCATAATTTATTCACCTTTCTTCTATCATAATATTTATTATCTATATTTCCATCTAATTTGGAATTATTTGTCTAATAACTTAATGTGATTATATATTAATCAATTTTAATAGTAAATATTTTCACAACCTTAAAACACAGGTTACATTAAGTAAAAACATGTTGTCTAATATTTTTAAATTTATATATCAAAATCTAATCTTACTTAATATAAATCCTGAATAACTCTCCAATTAAAAAGAGTGACTTTTATATTTCCAGAAGTCACTCCTTTAGTAAAAATTCTATTGATTTGCTACTATACCTAAGTATTCATCTAAATCTTTTCTTACTCCATTAACTTTAAGACCATATACTATTTGTATATTTTCACCTTTAATAACTACTCCATTAGCACTTGTCTCATTTTTTAATAAAGCTTCATTTACCTTGCTAGGATCTTTTACTGTTATTCTCAATCTTGTATAACAATTATCAACTTTAGCTATATTAGCTTTTCCCCCAAGTCCTTCTACTATAACATGTGATAGTGAATCTTCTTTACTATACTTATTATTTGTATTATTCTTTTCTTTTAAATCTTTTTTTGTATATAATTTGGTATTCCCATCAGTTTCTCTTCCTGGTGTTTTTAGCTTTAATTTAGTTATTAACATTCTGAACACGATATAGTAAACCACAAATTGACATAGTCCTACTAAGACATACATTGGCCATCCTGTCTTCGCTATTCCAAGAGGTAAATTGTATAATAAGAAGTCTATTAATCCATTTGGACCTATTGCTCTAACTCCTAATATATTTAATACCACCATACCTAAACCATTTAATACTGCATGCATTACAAATAATATTGGGGCTACAAACATAAACGAAAATTCTATTGGTTCAGTTACACCTGCAAGTATTGATGTAACGGCTGCTGGTATTAATATAGCTTTAATCTTAGTTTTGTTTTGTGGAAGTGCTGTGTGATACATCGCTAAACATGCACCAATTAAACCAAACATTTTTGAAAGACCTCTAGCATCCCATATTACACTTTGAGATAGTTGTAGTATTGTTGGATCTGCCATTTCAGCAAAATAAATATTTCTAGCACCTTCAAATACTTGTCCACCTATTTCTGCTACTCCACCTAATGAACTATATAAGAAAGGTGTGTATATTAAATGATGTAGACCTGTAGGTATTAATAATCTTTCAAGCATTCCGTAAGTAAATACTCCAACATTCCCCGAACTTGTTATAAATTCACCTAAACTAGAAATCATATTTTGTATTGATGGCCATACATAACTAAGTATAATAGCTAATACAACTGTAACAGGTATTAGTATTATAAATACTAATCTTGTTCCTCCGTATATTTGCATAGCACCATTGAACTCTTTTTCACAAAATCTATTATGTACATAAGCTACTATACACCCTAATATTATTCCTAAAAATACTCCCATATCTAAAACTTGGATACCTAAAACAGTGGTTTGTCCTGTTCCGCTTAAAGACTCTGCTGTAACTATCTTTCCAGTTAAAGTTAAAAATATATTCATTGCATTTAAAAATACCAAAAATACTAACATCGCTGTAAATCCAGCTTCTGCTTTCTTCTTCTTTGCAAGACCTAATGCAAGGCCTACACAAAATATAATACCTAAATTTGTTAATATCGATACTAATGAACCAGATAACATTTTCCCTAAACCAAAAACTAATTCATTATTTAAAAATGGTAAATACTCTGCTAATTTTGCATTAGTTAAAATATTACCAAAAGCTATTATTATACCAGCTATTGGTAATATTAGTACTGGTGTAAACATACCTTTTGAAAAGCTCTGTAATTGATTAAATATTTTTTCTTTCATTTTTACTCCTCCTAATTATAGAAAAACGATTACCTAGTGCTATTATAATTTTGAATATGCTATATGTACATATATTTAGCATTTAAAAAAACGTGTTACTTAATTATATAACACGTTACTTTTCATAGTTATTTTTTTTCTTATAATATTCAAATATTATAAACTCTATCATTGCAAGCACTTTAGGAAAGAAAGCATTCGGCATCAGATTCCTAGCATCCAATTTATTTGAGTCTTGTATTCTGAATCTTATATCGGCTAATTTACTTACGCTATTTTCATCTTCATTTGTAAATGAAACAACTTTTATATTATGATCCTTTGCTATTTTTACTTTATTTAATACCATTGGACTTTCTCCAGATTTTGATAAAACTATAATACAACTTATGCAATCTAAGTTATTCTCAAATACACCTATTGAATCAGTACCATTTGATAATATACATCTTTTGCCCATAACTAGTAATTTTTTATTAATATATTCTGCTACTATACTTGAAAAACCATTGCCATATATAAAGATGAATTTTGAGTTTTCTTCTAACAATATATCAATAAAATTATCTATATCTTTTCTTTCATTAATTTTAATTATACTATCCATATTCAAACTATCTATAAAGCTATTATTATTTATCTCTCTATCTGTTATATTTTTTACTATAGAAAGTAAATTATATTGCATTTCCAAAAAACCAGAATATCCAAGTTTTTTAGATAATCTCATTATTGTAGAAGTTGATGTAAAATTTTCCTTAGCAATACCTCTTACTCCCATTTTATTTACATTATCTATATTTTCTATAATGTATTTTAGTACTTCAGTTTCTCTTTCAGTTAATCCCTTATTTTCAATTATTTTTGATATATCCATAAATCATAATCTCCTTAATATACACGGTTATAAATTTAATTATAAAATAGTTTTTTATAATATACAAATTTCATATTATACATAATTATACATTAATTATGTATAATAACATCTAACTTTATTGAATTAGGTAAAGTATATATTATTTTTATAAAACCCAGATATATCAATTATTAATAAAAATGAACTCTGATATACAGAGTTCATTATTTAATACATCTTTTATTTTTAGATAACTTATTTGTAATTTATATTTAATTTTTATCTATAACTCTACTTTCCATAATCCATGAAGATTACAATAAGCATATACTTCTAACACTTGATCTTCTTCAGCTAAGGCAATTTCTACAATTGGGTCATTATTTATACTCAAAGATTTACGCTGTATACCTTGTGTAGTAACAACATATATCCAGCTTATATGATGTTCTTGTGTCATAGGATGTAATGCACTTCCCACTTGTACTTTTACTTTATTGCCATCTATATTTACTACTGGTATATGTTTTTCTACTGATGCTTCTGTTGTGTTTGCTACTAATTCGTCCATCTTCTTACCGCAACATACTACTTTTGGTCCTTTATTTTCTATCATCTCTACTATATTTCCACAGACACTACATATGAAAAATTTTTTTGAACTATTCATTTTACAAACCTCCATAAATAAAAACTTCAACCTTTAATATTTATGTTACACTTGCTTAGAATATACCTGCTTTTATTTCATATTTCTTATCATATTTATTTTTGTATATAAATCACTTTCTATAATATTATTTAATAAAAATAAGCCAAAGGATATAATCCTTCAGCTTATATATTATTTATTTTTTATTTATTATTTTCCACATTATATAAGATAAAAGTAACAAAATCATAAGGCCTATAATAGCTAAAATAAATGGTACTAGAAATTTGCTATCTCATATATGAACAACAGTTTCTCTGCCCTCACCATTATGTTTTCAACACATAATTATCACTCAGTTTATTATTTACATATAAGCCTAATCTTTATTTCAATATATCTTTTAAATTATATATCTTGTAAATCTAATTTAAAGAACTCATTTAATGGTAATAATGCTGCTCCAATTAAATCAGATTTAATATCTTTTGAAAATAAAACTTCTATACTACTTGAGTATGGTAACTTTATATCTTCTTGAATTAATTTGATAATATCTTCTTTATATAATCTTAATAAAAAACTAAATTCTCCACCAATTAATATGCTAGATGGATCAAATATGGCAATTAAATTATATATACATAACGCTAATCTCTCAATTGCTGTATCCATTAAACTTAAAGCTAATTTATTTTTATTAATTACCAATTGTTCAAATTCTTTAAATGTTTCTATTTGATTAGTTTTGCTTTTCAAGTTATATGTTTTAACTATATTAGATGTTGATAAATAATCATCTAGATAATCTTTACCTTTACCCATAAGCTTCATATGACCAAATTCTCCAGATCTACCTGATGATCCACTATAAATCTCATTATTAATTAATATACCTCCACCTAAACCAATATTAATTGATAAAAATAATAGGTTTTGCTTATTCTTATCATCTATATAATTTTTTTCATTTAATATAGATAAATTTGCTTCATTTTCATAATATACATTGTATTCATACATATCATTATAAAAATCTAAATTAGCATTTGATATGCCTACATTAGTATACTCTATAGTATTAGTATTTTTATTTATTATACCTGGTATAGATATACCTACTCCCAATAGATTCTTTTTTGGTATATTTTTTTCCTCTAATATAGAATCTATTTTTTCTGAACTCCACTTCATAAATTCATTAAAATCAGTAAACTTTATTTTACAAGATTCTATATAAACAATATCTTTTTTCAAATTTAGCATAACTATATCTATATTATATAATGTTATTCTTATCCCTATAGATATACGGGCATTGCTATTAAAATGGATTACTTTTGGTTTTCTCCCTCCAGTATATATTGTTGACTCAAGCTCATGAACTAAATTTAAAGACTTCAATCTATTTATATTCGTTGTAACTGTTGGTATACTTATTCCTAATTTATTAGATATATCAAATTTAGTCATCTCTCCATGGGATGCTAATAAATTTATTATTTTATTTTTATTAAGTTCTTTTATAATACTAATTTTATTTCTATTTACAGTCATTAAATCCAACTCTTTCTTATATAATCCTATTCATAATAATAATAAATCTTATGAATATTATATATTAAAATAATTTAGTTTACATTATTATTTAAAAATTGAAATTAAAAGAGTGCTAGTATTTATTATAGCACTCTTTTATTTCTATAATTCTTTATATATAAAATAATCAAAATCTGCGTTTATATTATTGCCTGTCATATCTTGACAACACATTCCTACAAATGCACCTGTAAAGAATCCTGGATTACCATTCTCAACAATATAATCATCCGATAGTTTATCTGCTTGTAATGTAATATCTAAATAGTTCCAGTTTTCTTTATCAAAAGAGTATGCAAACCTAACTTTGCTATAATTCACATCTACCCTAAAATGCACTCTTTCAATATCATCATCTATATAGATTTTATCATTTATATAAGGTTGATTGAATTTCATATTATCACATTCAATGAAATCTATAACTCTTTTATTTTCAACCTCATCATATGAAATATTTAAGTACATCCAGTTTTCAGTATTATAATAACATACTAAACCAGCAGTTTGTTGGAAAGTATCAGGTTTAAACTCTAAACATGTTTGTGATGTAAATTTAAAACTTTGCCAACGTCTAGCAACTAATGATTGAACAAATTTTGAATTTAATGAATTTTTTCCATATAATCTCAAGTACCCTGGTCTTTCTTTTAATGTCATTGTATTTTCATCTAAAGGCACTCTAAGTGTTTGGAAATGTATATTTAATTCTTCACTATCAAAATCATCATATTCAACTACATTAGTAATTTGTTTAACTTCTTCTATTCCTTCTATATCTATAGTTAATTTAGGTTCATTACCTCCATCTATAAATGGCCACTCATTCTCATTCCAAATTATCTTTTGAATAGAAGTCTCTCTCCCAAGCGGGCAATATCCCCTTTCTGTTAAAGGTCTTCCTACAAGGTGAACAGCATACCAATCACCATTATGAAGTTGCACAAAAGATCCATGACCAGCTTTTTGTAATGGATTTTTAGGATTGTTGTAAGAAGTTAACATTGGATTATTAGGATGAACTTCATATTCTCCCCATAATTCTTTTGATCTAGCAACTGTTATAGCATGTTCATATTGCGTACCACCTTCTGCAACAACTAAGTAATAATATCCATCTTTTTTGTATATATGAGGACCTTCTACTAATTTTATATCAGTTCCTTTAAATATAACTTTTGCTTCTCCCACTAATTTCTGTTCTTCAACAGAATACTCTTGCAACATTATCCCATAAAAAGGATGGTTATTAGTTCTATGATCCCATACCATTTGAACTAAATATTTCTTTCCATCATCATCATGGAATAAAGATGGATCAAAACCCTTACTATTTAAATATATAGGCTCGCTCCACTGTCCATCTATTGTATCACATGTTACTAAATAGTTTGGAGTATCTTTCCATATACCATCTAGCATCTTAACATCTGTATATATTAACCAAAACTTATTATCACAATATGTTAAGCAAGGTGCCCATATACCACCTGAATCAGGATTTCCTAACATATTTAATTGACTCATTCTATTTAAAGGTCTACTTATCAGTTTCCAATTTTTTAAATCTTTAGAATGATGTATTTGAACACCTGGAAACCACTCAAAAGTAGATGTAGCTATATAATAATCATCACCAACCCTACAAATACTTGGATCAGGATTAAAACCTTTTAATATCGGATTTTCTATTGTTACCATGTACTTATTTCCCCCTAAATCACCGGTTTATAAATATATAAAAATTTATTATTCAGTAGTTTCTGTTGTAAATTGAGCTTCCTTTTTCTTTCCGTACTCTACTATTTCATCTGCTAATATCCACTTAACATCAATTGGATAGTTATCTTTTACTTCTTTACCTTCGATAGCTTCAACTAATGTATCTATTACTTGTCTTCCTATTGCATAAGAATCTTGATCAACTATTCCTGTTATTAAATTCTGTTCTATACCATTTTCCCATGTAGGTGTATAGTCAAAACCAAAGTGGTATATCTTTCCTTCTTTACCTTGTGATTTTATAGCTTCCATTACACCTGTATCTGGTCCTTCTGATCCTAGAGAGAATGTTGCAACCATATCATCATTAGCTGTTATTTGACCTTCTAATTGTCTTTTAGATTCTGCTGATTGATCGTCATCTTGTATTGGTTCTAACCAAGTGAAGTTTTTGGCATCAGCTCCCATAACTTCTTCAAATCCTTCTTTTATCCCTTCTTGTCTTGATATCATAGTTGTTTGTGTAAGATTCACTGCTACTAAAGATATTTTACCTGAAGTTATACCTTTTTCTTTTAAATATGTAGCTCCTTGTTTTCCTAATTCTATACCAGCTAATTTATTATCTGTTCCTACATAAGATAATCTATTTTCTGGTGTTTTTACATCAGCATCAAATGTAACTACTGGTATACCTGCATCTGTTGCTTCTTTAATTTTTCTATCAAACATATCTGGATCAATTGGTGCAATAGCTATTCCAGCTGCATCTTCAGCAATTGCTTCCTCCAAGAAACCTAAATGCTTTTCATTTTTTTGAGGTTGAGTTGGAGGTGAAGTTTTGAATACTAAGTCATATCCTAACTCTTTTGCCCTATCTTGAGCAGCTTTTTTCATAGGTGACCAATATGCACCTGTATCAACTATTGGTATAAAGTATAATGTTTTATTCTCTTCGCCTGCTGAAGAACATCCTACTATACTACTTCCCATTAACATAACACTCAGAATAACTGCCAATGATTTTTTTAATTTCATCTTGATTCCCCCTAATATAATATTATTTTTATCTGATTTTTTATATAATTCTATAGCACTTAAGCTATATTTTTATCTGATTTTTTTACAACTTTTTTAACTTTAGAGAAACTACCTTTTCTATAGAAGTCAATTATAATCGCACCTATTATTATTAAACCTGTAACAGAATCTTGAACAAATGCATTCATACCTAACATAGTAAGTCCATTTTTAAATATTTCTATAGTAAATATACCAGCTATTGCTCCACCTATAGTTCCTATTCCACCACCAAATCTAGTTCCTCCTACTATTGCTGCTGCCATTGCAAATGCATCTAATCCAACTGCTTCATCTGGTGCTCCAACATTTAAACTTGACATTAATAATATTCCAGCTACTGCAGCTAAACAACCTTCTAACATGTATACTTTTATATAATGTCTTTCTGTTTTTATTCCAGATAATCTAGCAGCTTCTGTATTTGACCCTATTGCATAACAATATCTTCCAAATCTAGTATTTTTCATTAAATATACCGCTGCTATTACTAATATCGCAAATATTATCGTGTTGCTATATATAATATTTAGGAAAACCTTTGTATTTGACATATTGTAGAACCAATTTGGCACACCTTTGATATATATACCATTAGTTACAAATAATATGATACCTCTTATAAGATAGTTAGTACCCAGAGTTAATATAAATGGTTCTAACTTAAATTTAGTTATCAATAATCCATTTAATCCTCCCCAAAATAATCCTATTAGTAAAGTTATGCTTATAACTATTAATGGATTAACTCCTATAGTTGCTAAGTATGCAGCAGTAGTCCCAGCAAAAGCAGCTATAGATCCTATTGATAAATCTACCCCTCCTGTTATTAAAACCATAGTTATACCAATAGTTATTATTCCTACAGTTGGTATTTGTCTAAAAAAGTTACCTATATTAGCTTTGCCTAGAAATTTAGGACTAATAATAGAAAATATTATTACTAAGCATGCTAATACAACATATAACCAGTTATCAGTTAATAACTTCTTCAAATTCAATTTCTTTTCCATTTAACTCTCCCCCTATAGTAGCTAATTCCATTATTTTTTCTTGAGTACAATCTTCTTTATCAAGTTCACCTGTGATTCTACCTTCACACATTACATATACTCTATCTGACATAGCAAGTAATTCTGGCATTTCTGATGAAATCATTATTACACTTTTGCCACTTTTAACTAAGTCATTAATCAAATTATATATTTCTGATTTGGCACCTACATCTATCCCTTTTGTAGGTTCATCAAATATAAAAATTTCACTATCTGTATTTAGCCATTTGGCAATAACAATCTTTTGTTGGTTACCCCCTGATAAAGTTCCAGCTGCTGTTTCCAAACTAGATGATTTTATTTTTAGTAACTCTTTATATTTAAAAGAAACTTCCTTCATTACTTTTTTATCTAATATTGCTTTATTTAACATAGTTATAGTTATATTATCTTCAACAGATAATGGTAAACATAATCCTTGTTTTTTTCTATCTTCTGTTATAAGACATATTTTGTTTTTTATAGCATCTATTGGATTATTTATAATTACTTTTTTTCCATGAATATATATATTTCCTGAAGCCATTTTATCAGCACCAAATATTAATCTTACTAATTCAGTTCTTCCTGATCCAACAAGTCCTGATAAACCAATTACTTCTCCTTTTCTTAATTTAAAACTAGCATCTTTGATTTTATTATCATAACTATTTATATTTTTACATTCCAATACTACATCTCCTGGTGTCACTGTCACTTTAGGGAATAAATCATTTAATTCTCTACCAACCATCATTCTAATTAAATCTTTTTGATCTACATCTTTTACATCACAGCTTCCTATATAAGTTCCATCTCTCATAATAGTTGCTCTATCACAAATTTCAAAAATTTCTTTTAATCTATGTGATATATATATAATAGATACATCATTATTTTTTAATTTATTTATTACTCTAAATAAAGTTTCTACATCATTATTTGCCAATGAAGTAGTTGGCTCATCAAAAATAATAATTTTTGCATTTTGACTTATTGCTTTTGCTATTTCAATCATTTGTTTTTTAGCTGTTGGAAGTTGTGACACTATGTCTGTAGCCTTAATATTTACCCCTAGTTCCTGTAAAATATCATTAGAATCATTGTATAATTTTTTATAATCAACTATTCCTAAAATTGGATTTTTATATGGTAATCTTCCCATATACATATTTTCTGCTACACTTAAAGATTCTGAAAGATTTAATTCTTGATGAACAAAGGCTATTCCAAGTTCTGTTGCCTTTTTAGGATCTATAAATGCTATTTCTTTACCATCTACATATATCTTTCCTTCATCTTGCTTATGAACTCCACCTAATACTTTCATTAAAGTAGATTTACCTGCACCATTTTCACCTAATAAAGCATGTACCTCTCCTTTGCCTATAGAAATATTTACACCTTTTAGAGCATATACACCTGGAAATCTTTTATGTATATTCTCCATTCTTAAAAACTCCTTCATAAATCATCCCCCTTTCATAACAAAATATTCAAATTCTATCAAATTAAAATACTTTTTAAAACAATTTTAATAAGTAATTAAATTATAATTAATAATAAAAACGTTTTCAATAAATTTAACAAAATTTATCATAAAAAGTAATTTTTAGTATTTATTTGTAAAAAAGTGCAAATTATTAATATATTTTATTCACAAAATAGCACATTTATTTTTTATAAAGTTACTTTTTATAAAATTTCTTTAACTGCTTTTACAATATTTTCTGAAGTTAAGCCAAATTGTTTTAATAATTCTTTAGCCGTTCCTGAATGACCAAACTCATCATTAACACCTATTTTTCTAACTATAGTTGGATATACTTGAGATAAATATCCACTTACAGCATCTCCTAGACCACCTATAATAGAATGTTCTTCACAAGTAATTATTTTTTTACATTCTTTAGCTGCTCTTAATATAAGTTCTTCATCAAGAGGTTTAATACTACATAAATTTATTACACGAGCCTTTATACCTTGTTCTTTTAATATATTTCCAGCTTCAATAGCTTCATGTACCATTATTCCTGTAGCAATAATTGCTATATCATCACCTTCTTGTAATACTTCACCTTTACCGATTTCAAAAGTAAAGTCATCTTCATTATGGAATACAGGTACTGCTAGTCTTCCAAAACGTAAGTATACTGGTCCATTATATTTATATGCAGCTCTTACAGCAGCTCTTGCTTCAACATCATCTGATGGAGAAAGAACTACCATACCTGGTATACTACGCATTAGTGCAAAGTCCTCACAGCACTGATGACTAGCTCCATCTTCACCTACAGATATTCCTCCATGAGTTGCTCCTATTTTTACATTTAAATGTGGGTATGCGATTGTATTTCTAATTTGTTCAAAAGTTCTTCCTGCTGCAAACATTGCAAAAGTACTAGCAAAAGGCACTAGTCCCATAGTACTCATTCCTGCCGCAACACACATCATATTTGATTCTGCTATTCCACAATCAAAGTGGCGATTGGGAAATTTACCTTTAAATACCCCTGTCTTTGTAGCAGCTGCAAGATCTGCATCAAGTACTACAAGATTATCATATTCATTTCCTAATTCAACCAATGCATTTCCATAGCTATCACGTGTGGCAATTGGCTTTATATCTGATTTTATTAATGTCATTTATTTGCCCTCCCACTTTTTATATTCTAAATTTAATTCTTCCATAGCTTTTATATATTCATCTTCGTTGGGAGCTTTTCCATGCCATCCTGCATTATTTTCCATAAATGATATCCCTTTACCCTTAATAGTTTTCATTAAAATTGCAAAAGGTTTTTCTTTTGTATTACGAGCTTTATTAAAAGCCTTTTCCATTTCATCAAAACTATGTCCATCTATAACTTCACATTCAAATCCAAATGCATTTAGTTTATCAAGTATTGGATAAGGACTCATAACATTTTCAACTGATCCATCAATTTGTAGTCCATTGTTATCTATAATTACACATAAATTATCTAATTTATAATGTGATGCAAACATCAAAGCTTCCCACACTTGACCTTCTTGAATTTCTCCATCTCCTAAAAGTGTATAAATACGACAATCTAAATTTAAATATTTAGCTCCTTTAGCCATACCTACTGCTGTTGATATCCCCTGTCCTAAACTACCTGTACTCATATCTACCCCAGGTACTGTGTTCATATTAGGATGACCTTGTAGATAGCTATCTATTTGTCTTAACTTTGAGAGATCATCTACCGAGAAAAATCCTCTATTAGCAAGTGTAGAATAAAGACCTGGTGCTGTATGACCTTTAGAAAGCACGAAACGATCTCGTGCTTCCAATTTAGGTTTTTTAGGGTCTATATTCATTTCTCTAAAGTATAAATATGTAAATAAATCAGCCGCTGAAAGACTTCCACCTGGATGTCCTGATTTGGCATTATATGTACCTTCTATTATTCCTTTACGTACATTACAAGCCTCAAGCCTTAACTCTCTTTCTTCAACATTAATCATATTTATTCACCAAACACTTTCTTATAATCAGCCTTAAACTTTTCAATACCTTCATTCGTAAGAGGATGCTTAACCATTTGCTCTATCACTCCATATGGTACTGTTGCTATGTGTGCACCTGCCATAGCGCAATCATTTACATGAATAGGATTACGCACAGATGCTGCTATTATTTGAGTATCTATGTCTTCATATTGTTTAAACATTTCTGATATTGAACGTACAAGTTCTATTCCTGCTACTGATATATCATCTAATCTTCCTAAGAAAGGAGATACATAAGTTGCGCCAGCTCTTGCTGCAAGTAATGCTTGGTTTGCAGTAAATATAAGAGTTACATTTGTTTTTATGCCTTCTCGACTAAGAGCTTTACAAGCCTTTAACCCTTCAATGGTCATTGGTATTTTTACTACCATATTAGGATGAATTTTCGCTATTTCACGCCCTTCAGCTATCATGCTTTCTGCATCTTCTGTTGTTGCTTTTACTTCTCCACTTATTGGTCCATCTACTATACTTGCAATTTCAGCTATTACATCTTCAAATATTCTTCCTTCTTTAGCTATTAAAGATGGATTAGTTGTTACACCACAAATAACACCTGTGTCATTTGCTTTTCTAATATCTTCTACATTGGCTGTGTCTATAAAAAATTTCATACTTTATACTCTCCCCCCTATTTTAAAAATTAACAAAATGGATTTTCAGTTTTATAACGAACACCTTTTGGTTGATTATAATCTATTTCTTCTACGCATACTCCTAAGTATTTGAATACTTCATATAAAGTTTTCCCAAAATGTCCAAATGCTACAGCTCCATGGTGTGGATAGTTCTTCTCTATAAGTACATGACGATAGAATCTACCCATTTGTGGTATAGCAAATACTCCTATAGCTCCAAATGATCTACTTGCAACAGGTAATACTTCTCCATGAGCGATGTATGCACGTAATTTAGCATCTGATGTACTTTGTAAACGGAAGAATGTTATATCCCCAGGAACTATATCTCCTTCTAAAGTACCTTGAGTTACTTCTTCTGGTAAAGAACGCGCCATTATTTTTTGATATTTCATTTCACAGAATGATAATTTATTAGATGCAGTATTTCCACAGTGGAATCCCATAAATGTATCTTTTAATGTATAGTTGTATTTATCTTTTATTTCTTCAACATACATATCATTAGGTACAGTATTATTTATATCAAGTAATGTTACTGTGTCATTACTTACGACAGTTCCTATAAACTCACTAAGCGCACCATATATATCAACTTCACAAGAAACTGGAATTCCTTTAGCTGTTAGACGGCTGTTAACATAGCAAGGAACAAATCCAAATTGAGTTTGAAATGCTGGCCAACATTTACCTGCTATTGCAACAAAATCACGTGATCCTTTATGTTCTTCAACCCAATCTAATAATGTAAGTTCATATTGAGCAAGTTTCTCCAATATTTCAGGTTTTTTATTTCCTTTTCCTAGTTCAGCTTCCATTTCCTTAACTATACTCGCTATACGTTCATCATTAGCATGTTTGTTAAAAGCTTCAAATAAATCAAGTTCTGAATTTTCTTCTATTTCTACTCCGAGATTATAAAGTTGTTTTATTGGAGAATTACAAGCAAGGAAATCTTGAGGACGAGGACCAAAAGATATTATTTTTAGATTTTCAAGTCCATAAACTGATTTTGCTATTGGCTCAAATTCATTAATCATATCTGCACATTCTTCTGCTGTTCCTACTGGATATTCAGGTATATATGCTTTTATGTTACGAAGTTTTAAATTATAGCTTGCATTAAGCATACCACAATATGCATCTCCTCTATCATCTAAAAGCTTGTCTCCACTTTCTTCTGCTGCGGCTATAAACATAACTGGTCCGCCAAACTCTTTAGCTAATAAAGTTTCTGATGTTTCTGGACCAAAGTTTCCAAGATAAACTACTAATGCATTACACTCTGCTTCTTTAACTTCTTTAAGTGCTTTTCTCATATGTATTTCATTTTCCACACACGTTGGACATTCATATATATCTCCATATTTTTCAGTATAAGCTTTTACTACTGCCTTACGTCTATTCTCTGAAAGTGACATTGGAAAACAATCACGGCTTACTGAAACTATTCCTATTTTTATTTTTGGCATATTATTCATAATCTATATTCCCCTTTATCTTTATAATGTTATATTTTCTCCATGTATACCATTTACTGCATTTGCTATATTGGCTTCTTCATGAGCTATAAGCCATTTATTTCTTGCAAATAGTAATGAACTTTCTCCTTCTTTAGATACTTCAAAGTCAATATCTGTATTAGTGCCCTTTGGTAAAACTACTACACATTTAAATCCATTATTATTTACCCCACATGGTGCATAATGAAGTGTAGTTGCATAAACCTCTATAGCTGTCCCAGCCGGAACTAAGAATGCCTCCACTTTTGAACTATCATAAGTAAAATCATCTGTAATATCTTGTTGTAAACCAAGAAGTAAAATTAAATCTGTTACTGCGATGTTTACTTCACTGTCTCTATGATACTCTAACCCATTTAACTTATTATTATGACCATTGCAGTAACCTATTTGTATAGGCATTCCTCCATACACTTCATTAGATAAAACTTTCATATCCTTTGTATCTTCTAATGCTTTAACTGACGGTTTATATGTAACGTTTTCCGGACACTCAATCACCTTCATTAATTTTATAACATCCATATACTGAGAGTTTTTTAGTATCTTCCCATATTTTTTAAAAGCATTATCACTTACATTTAAAATTTTCATACTTCACCTCTTTTATATTAATTCTGTATATAAATCCTTTACTGCAGGATAAATTTTTACGAATTTCTTATATTTAGCGTCATAATGTGAAACTAGCTCTAGATTCGGTTTTACTGTTTCTGATATTTTTACAATTTTATCTGTAGCTTCTTTTACATTACTAAATTCTTTACAACCTACTGCCGCTAATATAGCAGCACCTAAAGCTGGACCTTCTTCAGCTTCTATTCTATCTACATTTATATTTAATACATTTGCAATAATTTCAACCCATATTTTACTCTTTGCTCCACCACCACAAATCTTAGTACTTTCTATGTTTATTCCAAGAGATTTTGCTACTTCAAAGCTATCTCTTAAGGCAAAGGCAACACCCTCAAGTACTGCTTGTGACATATCTTCACGAGTAGTATCCATACTCATACCAATAAAACA
>NZ_JAGHFM010000262.1 GCF_017888745.1 Terrisporobacter sp.
CGAAAAATATGGATATGACTCTGATAAGATTTGTTAAATCTTTTATAAATATATCATTAAAAGGATTATTAGTTTTAGTGATAGCAGGTGGTTATTGGGACTTGCAGCTTTCTAGTCTGGCAGCAGTAGTAGCTTCTGCTGGGGTTGCTATAGGTCTTGCTCTTCAAGGTAGTTTATCTAACTTTGCAGGTGGCTTTATAATACTTTTACTTAGACCTTTTAAAGTAGGAGATTATATACAGACAGGTCAGTTTGAAGGTGAAGTTGAGCAAATAGGGGTATTTTATACTACATTAACAACTATAGACAATAAAGTTGTATTAATACCTAATGGAACTCTTTCTAATGGTAGTTTAATAAATTATTCTTCAAAACTGACAAGAAGAGTAGACTTAATATTCTCTGCAAGTTATGAAAGTGATATACTAAAAGTTAAAAGAGTATTAGAAGATATTGTAAGAAATAATCCTTTAATTTTACATAATCCAGAGCCATTTATTGGGTTATTTGAACAAGGGGCAAATTCTCTTAACTTTGCTGTAAGAGTTTGGTGCAATAAAGAAAACTATTGGCCAGTATATTTTGACTTATTAGAAAAAGTTAAAATAAGATTTGATGAAGAAGGTATTTCTATACCATATCCTCAAATGGATTTACATGTTAGACAGATTGTGAAATAATAAAAAAGACCACTATTTATGTGGTCTTTTGTTATATTTTTATAATATAACAAAAATGTTACGATTTTATGAAATTTTCGTAAGAAATGATATACGTAAATTTATTGTGATATAATAAGTATATTAAATTACTCACAAAGGGGAGGAAATTGTGGAACATATTCAAAGCATATATAATTTAGTAAATGATTATTGGCTATTATCAATTATAGTAGGGTTTACAAGTGTATTTATTGAAAGCTTTTTACCAATTCTTCCTTTAATAGCAATTGTTACTGCTAATGCAGCTTTGTTTGGAATGTATCCAGGTTTAATAATATCTTGGATAGGTTCTACAAGTGGCACTATTTGCTTATTTTTCTTTATTAAAAAAATAAGTAATAATAGAGTGGTAAATCTAGTAAAAAATGAAAAAGTTGAAAAAGCTATACATTGGATAGAAGAAAAAGGATTTATATTACTATTTTTAGCTTATGCATGTCCTTTTTTACCTGCTTGTGTAGTAACCATTTCTCAAGGGCTAGCCAAAAGAGATTCCTCTGTATTTATATCTGCCGTGTTAACTGGTAAATTAGTAATGTTTTTTATTATTAGCTATATAGGTAAAGATATAGTAGGTTTTATTACAAATCCATTGAAAGTATTGTTACTTTTAATTATAACTTTCGTAGCATGGAAACTAGGAACAAAACTAAATAAAGACTTAGAAAATTATGAGAACAAAAAAAATAAAGAAGAATAGAGTAATTTCTGTTCTTCTTTATTTTTATACTATTTTACACCCATTATTCCTTTAACTAATACGTCTATGTTACATCCTAGGAAATAATTATTAATTTCTATATCGCTTAGTACAATCCTTATACTTTCTTCGTTATGTTTAATATTTTTCAACTTAGATTCTATGAAGGAAACATCTTCTTTTCCAAAAAAGTCACCGAAGAATTTTATATCGCTTATTATACCTTTTTCCACATTTAAATTAAATTCAACATTTCCACCATCATATTTTAATTCATTACTAAGTGAGTATTTTGGAGAAATACCAAAATTCCAATCCCATGTGCTATATTTATCTTCAACTAATAAATTAATATTATCTATATCTTCTTGGCTCATTTGATAAAAAGAGCTACTATTATCATTATTAGCTATAAAAGCCATTAAATAATTTTTAAATTCTAACACATCCATAGGATTTTCTAAATGTTCGCT
This sequence comes from Terrisporobacter sp., assembly GCF_017888745.1. Classification (GTDB taxonomy): domain Bacteria; phylum Bacillota; class Clostridia; order Peptostreptococcales; family Peptostreptococcaceae; genus Terrisporobacter. Next base: position 1,896 of record NZ_JAGHFM010000262.1, read on the forward strand.
TATATTAGTTACACGAGATTTTACCGATTTTACACTTTTTCCTTCGAATTTAGAGGCTTTAACTTTTAGAGCATCAGATATATCATTTATTTGAGAAGAAAATAAAAGTGTACCATGATGCATTACTTTGTTTTTATAATTATATTGAGCATTACCTGAAAACTTTTTACCATCAATTAATAAATCATTTCTTCCTGAAAACTCAGCGTTTATTCCTAGACCCTTTAATGCTTCTATTATAGGTAAAGTAAATCTCTTGAAATCACTAAAGCTATTATTATTACAAGAAATAAATGTAAAACATATATTGCCTAAATCATGAAACACAGCCCCTCCACCAGATTGCCTTCTTACAACTTTAATATTATTATCTTTTACATAGTCATAATTAATTTCTGATAATGTATTTTGATTTTTACCAACAATAATGGCAGACTCATTTCTCCATAATAAAAAAATATCTTCTTTAGTATTTTTTAAAAAATATTCTTCCATAGCTAAATTAAAATAAGGGTTAGTTTTTTCATTATATATTAATAACATTTTTACCTCCTAGCTTATTATTGAGTTTGTCTATATATTCAACAAAGTATGATGATTATCCTTTTTAATAGACAAAAAAATAAGAAAATATGTCTAAAATTCAAGGAAAAAGTATATTAACTCTTAAAAGAAAGATTAAAAGATGGAAGGGTTTATATTGTGTAATAAAGAAAAAATATATAATAAAGGGGGGGATATTTTGAAAAAATTATTAGTTTTTGTAATTACTAATGTTATAGCAATAAATTTTATAGGATGTTGCAAAACTGTAGACTTAAACATTAAAAATTTTAAAAATCAAATAAGTGAATTAAAAGTATATGGAAAAGAAGAATCTAGTGAAATAATAAAGATATTAACAAGTTGTGGTAATAATAAGGATTTATCGATTGATAATGCAATAAAAAAAAATATGATAGTAATTAAAAATGGAAAAATGGTAGGTAATAAAAACTTATGGGATAATTTTAATAAAAATATAAAAAATAAAAAAGAAGATAGTGTTATAATTGTACAATATACAGCTCAAGAAGATGCTATTTTAATATATCTATCCTATAATAAAGATAAATTTTTTATGATAAAAGATGAATCTAGAGATAGACATAGAGAAGTAAGAGATAAAAATTATTATGAATATGATTTTAAATATATGAGAATATTTGAAGAAAATAATAACATATATGCATATTTATTAGACGATAACAATATTACTTTAGACGAGTTAAACTATTCTTTAATTAGTGAAGATATATCACAATGGGTACATTATGGATTTATATTTCATATAAATAAATAATAATAAGATATACTAAATATAAGAACTGAGCAAAGCGGTCGAGGCTCGATATTTATCAGCATTAACAATAATGTAAGCACGATGAATTGTTAAAAAATAAAAGACTTAGACTAAAATTATCAAATAGCAAATTTTAATCTAAGGGTTTTGTATAAAAGTAATTAAGTTTAAATTATAAAACAAAGTAAGGTATTATTAATGAAAAAAATATTTTATTAATTACTTGCCAAAATGTGGCAATATGTATATAATTATAATAACAAGTGAATATTTAAGGTAGAGGTGCGGTATTTATGAGTAACAATAAGGAGTTAAGCACGTTGATTTATTGTGAAAGGAAAAATCGCCGAAGCGTATAACTGAAGCTTTAAGGTTATATAGCTGGGGGTATATAGAATATATGTATCACTGTCACTAATTTTTTAGTGTTGAGCTATCAATTCGGATTTATAATTTGAATAATTATGACCTTGATGCTCTAGCATCAAGGTCTTTTTAATTTGCTAAAGAAATATTTTTATTTATAAAATGAATTAAATTTTAAGCAATAACTAGCCCTTATAATATTCACTAAAAATATGAGGGGGAAATATTATGAAAAAAAGAAATTTTAGATTATTTTTAATGACAACTATGTTTTTTATTATGACAACAGCATTATCATTCGCAGAAGAAGTTGATATCCAAGCTCAAAATGCTGAGCGATTTGGTATTTTTACTTTGATACCACCGATAGTAGCTATATCCTTAGCATTTATAACTAAAAATGTTATAGTTTCGTTGGTTATAGGGATAATGTCAGGAGGATTCATACTTAACATAATAGGCTCAAATCCTTTTATGGCATTATTTTATTCTTTCTTAGATTTAATAGACAGAGCAGTTGAATCACTTGCTGATCCATGGAATGCTGGTATTATACTTCAAGTGCTAGCAATAGGTGGAGTAATAAACCTTGTTGGAAAAATGGGTGGAGCAAAAGCTATAGCTGAAGCTTTATCAAAAAGAGCAAAAAATGCTAAAAGTGCACAAATAATAGCTTGGGTAGCAGGTTTACTTGTATTTTTTGATGATTATGCGAACTCATTAATAATTGGACCGATGATGAGACCTGTTACTGATAAAATGAAGATATCAAGAGAAAGATTAGCGTTTATTATAGACGCGACAGCAGCACCAGTTGCAGGTATAGCTATAATATCTACTTGGATAGGTCTTGAAGTCGGTCTTATAGGCTCTGCATTTGAAAGTATAGGTGTTGATACAAATGCTTTTGGTGTGTTTTTAAATACTATACCATTCAGATTTTATAATATTTTAATATTAGGGTTTATAGTAATGACTGCACTACTTTTAAAAGAGTTTGGCCCTATGAGAAAAGCAGAAATTGAATGTAGAAGAGGTGGATTAAATCTTACTGTTAATGAAGATGTAGATAAAGAATTAAGTAAACATGATGATTTAGAACCACTACCAGGTGTTAAATTAAATATTTGGAATGCTATAATACCAATAGGAACATTAATATTAGGTGCATTATTTGCATTTTATTATAGTGGATACACTACTATAATGGGCGGAGAAGACACAGCAATAATAGAACTTATGAAAAATTCACCAGCATCATTTGAAGCAATAAAAGAAGCATTTTCAAATGCAGATGCATCAGTTGCACTTTTTCAATCAGCATTATTTGCAGGAATAGTAGCAGTAGTTATGGGGGTATGTAAAAAAATATTTACAGTTTCTGAAGCTCTAGATATATGGGTAGATGGTATGAAAACTTTAGTTATAACGGGTGTAATATTAATTTGTGCATGGTCACTTTCTTCAGTAATAAAAGAACTTGGTACAGCTAAGTACTTAATTACATTATTATCAGGTTCTATACCACAATTTATATTACCAAGTTTAATATTTGTACTTGGTGCAATTATATCATTTGCAACAGGAACATCTTATGGAACAATTGGTATATTAATGCCACTAGCAATACCACTTGCTTACTCAATAAATCCTGATATGTCTTATGTAATAGTAAGTACAAGTGCGGTTTTAACAGGAGCTATATTTGGAGACCATTGTTCACCAATATCAGATACTACAATTTTATCTTCAATGGGTGCAGGATGTAATCATATAGATCATGTTAGAACACAAATGCCATATTGTATATTTGTGGCAGTAATAACAATACTATTTGGATATATACCAGCAGGTTTCGGTTTACCAGTTTATTTAATTTTACCAATAGCATTCATAGCAATGTTTATAGGTGTACAATTATTTGGTAAGAGTGTAGAGGTAGAAGAGATAAAAGAAATAAAAGGGAATGAAATATTAGAAGGTTAATTAATGAAAAAAAAGACTTAAATACAATGTATTTAAGTCTTTTTTTTGCAAATAATATGATATATGAGAGAGGTGTATTATTATGGCATATGTAAATTTTAAGGAAGAAAATTATAAGTTAAAAATTCAATTAGATAAAAGAAAGAAAAATAATGATAAAATC
>NZ_JAGHFM010000263.1 GCF_017888745.1 Terrisporobacter sp.
CCAAGTACTTCAGAGAAGCCAGGGGAGTCAACAAAACCAAGTATTCCAAATGATTCAACAAATCCAAGTACACCACAAACACCAGATGAGTCAGAAAAACCAAGTACACCAGAAACACCAGGTGAATCAGAAGAGCCAGAAGCTCCAGAGGTACCAAATGAACCAGAAATAGTAGTTACTAATCTTACTATTACTAAAGATGATTTAGTAGACGGTGTAGTCACAATATCTAACAAAACATATAAAAATATTTTTATTGATTCTTCTGTAGTTAATGGTAAAGTTGTACTAGATAATATAGAAATTCAAGAAAAATTAACATTACAAGATGGAGTACAATATCAAGTACAAATCAATAACTCAAAAGTACCATATGTAAAAGTTGAAAACAAAGAGGTTAAAAGATATCGTAATGCTTCATTAAATATAAATAAAAATATAAGTGGACCAACTTTATACTTAGAAAATGTTGAAGAAATAAACAAAGTAGATATTAATGGAAATGTATCTATTTATGGAGATAGTGAAATTTCAAATCTAAGTCTTTTAAATGGAACATTACTTCTTGATATACCTACGAAAATTATGAATATCGATGAAAATTCAATCTATGCAGATGTAACAATAAATAAAAAAGTAAATCAAATTAATGATGGTGGAAATAGTACAAGCATAGGAATTAATGATAATGTAGATAAAGTTAACCTGAATGGTAAAAAGAGTAGTATGTACATTAAAGAAGGTGTTACAGTAGGAAAAGCAACAATTAATGGTGATTCTACAAAGGTAATGGGAAATGGTACATTGACTTCTGTAGAAATAAATGGAGATAATGTTGGTGTTTATACTGAAATTCCTAAAGAAAATGTTGTGATAAATGAATCTGCTAATAACACATTTGTTGGAAGAGAAGATAAATATGAAATAAGTTCAATAACTCTTAAAAAACAATGAACAATTGAATTTACTTTAAATGAAAAAACAAGTAGAGCATTAAAATTATCAGATATTTCTATAATATGTCATGGTGGAAACTCAATGACTGTGTTTGATGTGACAACGCAAGATAATAAGACCTATACACTAAATACTTCATATTATAAAGATAATACATATGAATTATATATCACACTGCCAAATGGAAATATAATTAGTAAAGAATTTAATTACAGCTATAACCATCCTACAGCGTCAAAAGTTGTTTTAGATAGAACAAATTCAACAGAAGCTGTTTTAGATGTTTACGGTGTTGATGAAGGTGGATATTTATACTATAAGCTTGTAGAAAAAAATAATTCACGTTCAAATAATAGTATAAATACAGAAGATATAAAAGAAAATGGTACTAAGGTATTTATAAAAACAGAATATAATGAAATAGTAATATCAGATTTAGAAGAGAACAAAGAATATGATTTATACTATGTTATGGAAGGCTATGATGGAAGAACATCACCTGTTTATGGTCCTATTTCATTAGGAAAATATGAAGAAAAACCTGAAAGTAATGGGTATAAATTAGATTATGTAGCAGAGGTTGAATCTAATAGATTTGTATTTACATTTAATAAACCAGTTAAGGGAGATCTTAAATTAGATGACTTCAAAATTATATGTCCAACTGAATCTTCTCTTACAACTAAAGGTGCAAAATTCATTGTAAGTCCAGATAAGAAAACTTATACAATAATTGTACCAGATAACTATGGACATAAGGACAATAAGTATACTGTTTCAATAAATATGCCTGATGGAAGTATTGTTGAAGGTTCATTTAGATCTCACTTCAATCCACCTGTGATAAGTGGCGAAAATATAGACCGCTATGCAAAGGATAAAATAAAATTTGAATTTAATTCAGATGAACGTGGAACATTATACTATGGAATATATGAATGGAACAATTCAATATTAGCTGGTGATTCAACTACACCAATGGCAGAAGATGTACTTAGTGGGAAAATAAAAAGCACAAAAGTAAGCTTAAATTCTAATTATAATGAATTAGATATAGATTTATCAGGTTATAGTTTAACAAAGAACTCTAGAATATGGGTTTTATATGTTGATTATGATGGCAACTATCGTAATGGATTTGTAGATCATTATAAAATTCCGGAATTTACAGGGAATACTGAAGAAGATAAATCTTCATTAGATATTACTAATATAGAAGTATCTAAGGGTTCTATGGGTACACTTTTAAAGTTAACATTTAACGAAGATTTATTATATACATTTGGGCAGGATAAAATCAAGTTACAATCTTTAAGTGGAGGAACCTTACCAGGTAGAATTGGGATGTCTGTGTCATTCCCTTCGAATAAACTAAATTATGCAAGTATAGAATTAATGGGTGTAACTTTATCTACTGGTGATTATCGTATAACTATCGAAACATACGATTCAAAAGATAATCCAGTAAAAATAGTAAAAGAATTTACAGTAAAATAGAATATAAGAATATAAAAAGCTGTTACGGAATTAATATTTGTAACCGCTTTTTTATTTTTTATAAAAAGATGTTTAAGGACGGTATAACAGGGAATATATAATAATGATAATCATTATCACAAATTAAATATATGATAAAGACGTATAATTAATAAACATTAGAATTCAAAAATAAATAATATAGGTGGTGACAGTTATGGATTTAATAACTAAAATAAGACAAAATACAGGAGCTTTACATAGTGCAGCAGAGCACTCAGGAATTTTAAAAAGAATAGTCTCTGGAAATGCATCAGTAGATAGTTATGTAGAGTATTTATTTAATCTTAGTGCAATGTACAAAGTAATAGAAGAAACTATAGAAAATAATAAGGATAATGAAGTTGTTAAAGAGTTTGCAACACCAGAATTATATAGATATAAATTAATAGAAAAAGATTTAGAATATTTTTTAGGTGAAAACTTAGATAAATATGAATTATTAGCATCAACAGTTGCTTTTGTAGAAAAAATAAAAGAAATAGGAAATACAAACCCAGAATTAATAGTAGCATATGCATATACTAGATTTATAGCAGATTTATTTGGAGGAAGAACATTTGTATCTTTATTAAGTGTAAATTATAAAGTTCCCGTAGAAGGATTAAATTACTATAATTGTGATGGAATAAAAAATATAAGAGCTTATGTAATGAACTATGCTACAAAAATAAATAGTATGAACTTATCTTCAGAGTTAGAAGAAAAATTAATTGTTGAAGTAAGTAATGCTTATATATATAATTTAGCAATATCTCAAGAATTAGAGGCTAAGTTATATTTAAATTAGGTAATACACATATTTTAAGTGTTTTTACATACACCCAAACCTTTGTAAAAGACCATATCATTTTGATATGG
>NZ_JAGHFM010000264.1 GCF_017888745.1 Terrisporobacter sp.
CTATATCTGGATTATTAGGTGGAAAAGTAGACGCAGTAATGATGAGAATAGTTGAGATAATTTATTCTTTACCAGATATGCTAATTATTATCTTATTAAGAATAGTTTTAAATGAACCACTAACTAAAGCTTTTGATTCAGGTCATGCTTTTGGGGCCCTTCAAACTTTGGGGCCAGGTATAATAGCCATGTTTATAGTTTATGGATTATTATACTGGGTAGGAATGGCGAGAATAGTTCGTGGTCAAGTATTACAATTAAAAGAAATGGAATATATTAGTGCAGCTCGCGCTTTGGGAGCAAATAATAAACGATTAATATTTAAGCACCTACTTCCAAACTGTATAGGTCAATTAGTAGTTACTACTATGTTACAAATACCATCAGCTATATTTACAGAAGCATTTTTAAGTTTCTTAGGTATTGGTGTAAGTAAACCACTTGCAAGTTTAGGATCTTTAGCATCAGATGCATTAGATGGTATTGCATCATATCCGTATAGATTGATATTCCCTGCTATGGCAATTAGTATTATTATACTTGCATTTAACTTATTTGGTGATGGTCTAAGAGATGCACTTGACCCAAGATTAAAGAAGTAGGGGGGAGAAAATTTTATGGAAAATACACTAAATAAAAATGATGTATTACTAAGTGTAGAAGATTTGGAAGTATCTTTTTTTACTCATTCTGGAGAAGTTAAAGCCGTACGAAAAATATCTTATGACTTAAAATATGGAGAAGTAATGGGTATAGTTGGGGAATCAGGAAGTGGTAAATCTGTTTCTTCTTATGCACTAATGGGAATTATTCCAGATCCAGGAAAAATAATAGGTGGAAATATTAATTTTGAAAATAGAGAAATAACAAAGATGTCTGAAGCAGAAATGCTTAAATTAAGAGGAAAAGAAGTAGGCATGATATTCCAAGACCCTATGACTTCTTTGAACCCTGTATTTACAGTAGGAAATCAGATTGATGAAAGTTTAAAAAACATACAGATTTAGATAAAGATCAAAGACAAAAAAGAATGATTGAATTATTTGAGTTGGTAGGAATAAATCAACCAGAAAAAAGATTGAAACAATATCCTCATGAATTTTCAGGAGGAATGAGACAACGTGTTATGATAGCAATGTCTCTTGCTTGTAATCCAAAGTTACTAATAGCAGATGAACCTACTACAGCTCTTGACGTTACTATACAAGCTCAAATAATAGGATTATTAAAAGAGTTAAAAGAAAAAATAAACATGTCTATTATATTTATAACACATGATTTGGGAGTTATATCAGAAATTTGTGATAAAGTTGCAGTAATGTATGCAGGTAACATTATAGAAAGGGGAACTATTGATGATATTTTTTACAATCCAAAACATCCATATACTTTAGGATTAATAAAATCTATTCCTAAAATAAATAATGATAGTCACGAAAGGTTAATACCTATAGAAGGTAATCCAGTAGATTTAATAAATCCTCCCAAAGGGTGTTCTTTTGCACCAAGATGTGAAAAGTGTATGAAAATTTGTATGGATAATGAGCCACCTGTTTACTCAATAGATGAAAATCATGAATCTAGTTGTTGGTTATTAGTAAAAGAAGAATTTGAAAAAGGGGGAGTAGAAGCATAATGGATACAAATAAAAATGATAATTTGATAGAAGTTATAGGCCTTAAAAAATACTTCCCAGTAAAAACAGGTTTCATGAAATCACAAAATGTTAAAGCTGTGGATGATGTAAATTTGTATATAAAAAAGGGAGAAACTTTAGGTCTTGTTGGTGAAAGTGGATGTGGTAAAACTACTTTAGGTAGAACTATACTTAGACTGCATGAGCCAACAGAGGGCAAAATTATTTATGATGGAAAAGATATCACAAAAGAAGATATGTATTCTTATAGAAGAAAGATGCAAATTATTTTTCAAGATCCATATGCATCTTTAGATCCTAGAATGACAGTAGGGGATATTATAGGTGAACCTCTTGATATACATAAACTATATAGCAATAAACAAGAAAGACAAGAAAAAATTTATAGTTTATTAGAAACTGTTGGTTTAAATAAGGAACATGCAAATAGATTTGCCCATGAGTTTTCAGGAGGGCAAAGACAAAGAATTGGTATAGCTAGAGCACTTGCTGTGGAGCCAGAATTTATAGTTTGTGATGAGCCAATATCAGCACTAGATGTTTCTATACAAGCACAAGTTGTAAATATGCTAGAAGACTTACAAGCAGAAAGAGGATTCACATATCTTTTTATAGCACATGACTTATCAGTAGTAAAACATATCAGTGATAGAATTGGAGTAATGTATCTAGGTCATTTAGTTGAATTAACTTCTAGTTCTGAACTATATAAAAATCCTATGCATCCATATACAAAAACATTATTGTCAGCAATACCTATTGCAGACCCAAAGTCTAGTCGATCTAAAAAACGTATAATACTGAAAGGGGATATACCTAGTCCACTTAATCCACCAAGTGGATGCACTTTTAGAACTAGATGTCCTTATGCAACAGATGAATGTAAGAACTCAGCTCCAACATTTAAAGAATATAATGAGGGTCATTTTGTTGCATGTCATAATGTGAAGAAAATAAATAGATGATATATATTACTAATTGTATTATATATAAATAAAAAGGGGAGGGAATAGTATGAAAATGCTAAAATTTAAGAAAAGAATATCACTTGTACTAGCTTCAGTACTAAGTCTATCGATGGCATTAGTTGGATGTAGTAGTACAGGTGGAGGAAGTGATTCAGGGGGACTTGAAATTAATGTAAATGTAGGTCCAGAGCCTGAATCAATTGACCCGGCTAAAAATACTGCAGTTGATGGAGCTACATTAATAAACCATGCTTTTGAAGGTTTAATGAAATTAGATAAAGATGGTAATGTAGTAGAGGGGCAAGCTGCAAAATATGAAGTAAATGAAGATGAAACTGTTTATACTTTTACAATTCGTGATGATGCAAAATGGTCAGATGGTGAACCTGTAAAAGCTGAAGATTTCGTATATTCATGGCAAAGATTAGTTAGTCCAGATACTGGAGCAGATTATAACTACATGATAGATATGGTATTAAATGCAGAAGATATAATGAATGGAAAAAAAGATCCTAAAGAATTAGGTGTAAAAGCTATAGATGAAAAAACTTTAGAAGTAACTTTAAAAACACCTACACCTTACTTCTTAGAAGTTTGTGCATTTCCAGCAACATTTCCTGTAAGACAGGATATAATAAAAGCTAATGCAGATTCTTGGTCTACAGATCCATCTACTTATATAGGAAATGGACCTTATGTTTTAAAATCTTGGGAACATCAATCTAAGATGGTATATGAAAAAAATGAAAACTACTATGATGTAGATAAATTAGGTCCAGATACAATAAACTTCGTACTTATGGAAGATAAAAATACAATATTATCAGCATTTAAAAATGAGGAAATATTATTTGGCGATGATTTACCAAGTGAAGAAATTAAGGCTATGAAAGATAATGGTCTTTATACTGAAAGCCAACTTGGAACATATTTCTTATGTATGAATGTTAAAGAAAAAGGCTTAGATGATGTAAGAGTAAGAAAAGCTCTTTCTCTTGCAATAGATAGAGATTATATAATTGATAAAGTAGCTCAAGGTAATCAAATACCAGCAGATACTTTTGTCCCTACAGGTTTAAGTGATATAGATAAAGATACTGAGTTCCATGAAAAAGCTGAAAAATGGTATGATGCAACAGATTATAAAGGAAATATAGAAAAAGCTAAAGAACTTCTTAAAGAAGCAGGATATGAAAATGGAAAAGGTCTACCAACTATAGAATTAATGTGCAACCAAGGTCATGAAAGTATAATGGAAGCAGTTCAAAACATGTGGAAAGAAAACCTAGGCGTAAATGCAACTATATCATCTCAAGACTGGAATGTATTTATAGATACAAGAAATAAAGGTGAGTATCAAGTGGCTCGTCATGGTTGGTTAGCTGACTATAATGATCCTATATCTTTCTTAGATATGTGGGTAACTGGTGGTGGAAATAATGACTCTCAATGGTCAAATGCAGAATATGATAAATTAATATCAGAAATAAAATCTTCAACTGATAGAGAAGAAAGATATACTAAAATGCATGAAGCTGAAAAAATATTAGGTGAAGAAATGCCTATAATACCACTTTATTACTACACTGACTTATACTTATTATCAGATAAACTAGAAGGAATGTATACTTCACCACTTGGATATAAGTACTTTATGTATTGCTCAGTAACTGAATAATAAAAAATATAATAAAAGTAAATTATAATAAAAAGATATTAGTGTATTAACATATGCTAATATCTTTGTTATTAAGAATTTTTATATGAAGTAGGTTAAGAGAATCAAATTTTTAATACATGTATATCAGATTATACAATTGAATAGAATATATATGATTACAAAGATGCAGCTAGGAGTGAGACAAATGAAGACTGTAACAATACAAGATATACAAAAAGCAAAAGATACCATAAAAGACATAGTGAAAAAAACTGATATACTAGAAAGTGTAAAACTAAGTACAATGACAGGTGCTAATATTTTTTATAAGTGCGAAAACCTCCAAAAAACAGGATCGTTCAAAGTAAGAGGTGCTTGTAATAAAATAGCCAACCTTACTGAAGAAGAAAAATCAAATGGTGTTATAGCATCTTCTGCTGGAAATCATGCTCAAGGTGTGGCTCTAGGAGCAAAAATGAATAATATAGATGCAACTATAGTAATGCCTGCAACAGCACCTTTAGCAAAAGTAACGGCTACAAAATCTTACGGAGCAAATGTAATACTAGAAGGTGTAGTATATGATGATGCCTATGCTAAAGCAGTAGAAATACAAAAAGAAACTGGAGCTACTTTTTTACATCCATTTAATGATAAATATGTTATAGCTGGTCAAGGGACAATAGGTCTTGAAATATTTGAACAAATGAATGATAAGGTAGATACTATATTATGTCCAATTGGTGGTGGAGGACTTATAGCAGGAGTTGCAGTAGCAGCAAAAGCTTTAAATCCAAATGTAAAAATCATAGGAGTTCAAACAGTAAATATTCCTTCCATGTATGAATCTATGAAATCTGGAAAAGTTACTACGGCCTTTAAAGATACTTCTGTAGCAGATGGTATTTCTGTCAAAACTGTAGGAGAGCTGACATTTAATATAGTAAAAGATTTAGTAGATGAAGTTGTATTAGTTGAAGAGGGAGAAATAGCAGAAGGTTTATTATTTTTAATGGAAAACCAAAAGGTAGTATCTGAAGGCTCTGGTGCAGTAACTACAGCAGCCATATTAAGTGGTAAATATAAGCCAAAAGCAAATGAAAATGTGGTATGTATAATATCTGGTGGAAATATAGATGTTAATACTCTTAGCAAAATAATAACTATAGGTTTAGTTAAAAGTGGTAGACGTTTTTCATTTGTTACTGACATACAAGACAAGCCAGGAGGTCTTGCAGAGTTAACTAGAATATTAAGTGGATTAGATGCAAATATTATTGCAGCGAATTTATCCTCATCAAATGAACTTGGTAGATTAAATGCCCATATGATTATGGAAACATTTGATCATGAACATATAGAAAAAATTAAAAAATCCATTGTAGATGGTGGGTTTGAAATTAAATAATTTATGCAAAAGAGAGCTGTTGCTCTCTTTTTTACAAAAGGGAAGATTTAATTATATTAGGGAGGAAAAATGACATCTAAAAAACAAATAATAAGAGAAGAACTTGAAAAAGTACTATTAAATGAAGAAAAGCCATCTATATATTTTGAAGAATTGAAAAATAAAAACTCACTAGATGAGTATTTCCCCGAAATAAAAGCTTTAATTGGAGTAGTTCAATCACCTATTCATCATCCAGAAGGAGATGTATTTGTTCATACAATGATGGTAGTTGATGAAGCATCAAAATTAAGAAATAAAGCTAAAAATCAATTTGGATTTATGCTTTCAGCCTTATGTCATGATTTTGGAAAAGTACTAACTACTCAAATAAAAGAAGATGGTAAAATAATTTCTTATAATCATGAAAGGGCAGGACTAAAATCTGTTAGAAATTTTTTAAATAGAATAACTGATAAAGATGAGGTTGATTTGAGGGATTATGTATTGAATATGACCCAATTTCATATGCAACCAAATCAGCTTGCCAATCAAAATAGTAAATTAAAAAGTACTCGTAAGTTATTTTTTCAAGTAATTTGTCCAGAGGACTTGATACTGTTAGCAAAAGCAGATGCATTAGGAAGAAGTGTTAATCAAGATTATAGTCCAAAAGAAAGTTATCTAAGAAGAGGATTGGAAGATTTCTATAATAAAACACTATCTGAATAATTATGTATTATATAATTTATGGATTATTAATAATTTGAATCAGTCAAAGTAATATAAAAGGGATATGTTTATATAAACATATCCCTTTTCTTAGTAATTTAATAACATAATATGTATCTTAAAATATCAAGTGTGACAAATTTCATAAAAAGGAATAAGTTCCTAGATTTATACCATATACCTAAATGCAGTTAAAACATTGTATATAAATTTATAAAAAGATAAAATAAACCCTGACAAAGAAATTATTAAATAAGATTATAAAAAGGTTAAAGGAGAAATAAACACCATGAAGCAAAAAATCCAAAGATTTGGTGGGGCAATGTTTACACCGGTATTACTATTTGCTTTTGCAGGTA
>NZ_JAGHFM010000265.1 GCF_017888745.1 Terrisporobacter sp.
GCTGCAATTTCATTAGTAGCATCCATTAATTCCTCCATAGGAGCAATTATCTTTTTTAGTACAAAACTTAAAATAAAAATGCAAATAGAACTTGTAATAGTCAATATACATAGATTTATATATAATGGAATATATTTCACACTATTACTATTTATAGATTTTATATGAAAATACTGATTATTCACCTTAGTTACAGCATTCACACCATGTTCTTTCATAGATATATAGATAAGTTTATTCTCTTTACTTAGTATATTTTTTTGATTAATATCTAGTCCCAAATCACTGATATTATTTATTGGTTTGATACTATATCCTATATCCTCATATAAATTTATTAAGTTATATAGTGATTCTTTACTATTACTAGATTCATCTATTCTAGTAATAATAATTTCATATTTTTCAGAAAACCCATCTACTACCTTGCGTTTAATATATGGAGCAACTGCAAAAATCGATATACAGTTTCCTATAAGTAGAGATAATAAAAATACTGAACTTAATTTATACTTAATGCTACTATGTATTTTATTCCTTATCTTTCTCATATTTTATTCTCCGCCTTATAGCCAAGACCTCTTATAGTTATAATTTCAAATTCATCATAATCCTTAAATTTCTCTCTTAATCTTCTTATATGAACATTTACTGTTTGTTCATCGCTATTGGTATTCATCCCCCATATATCATCCATAAGCTCCATTCTTGTAAATATCCTTTGTGGATAACTAAGCAACTTATATAATAGATAAAATTCTTTTTTGGGTAAAATTATATTTTCACCATTTTTACTCACAGTCAGTGTATCATAATCTAAAGTAACATCTCCTACTTTAAGTTTATGTTCATTCTTTATGTTAAATCGCCTAAGAAGTGCTTGTATCCTCATAAGTAATTCTTCTAAATCAATAGGCTTTACCATATAATCATCTGTTCCCACTTTAAATCCCATCATTTTATCATCTTTTGATTCTTTAGCAGTTACTATAATAATTGGAAGTTCTTTATATACTGTACGTAATTCTTTAATAAGCTCAAAACCATCCATATTTGGCATCATAATATCATAAATAACTAAGTCTATAGAGTTATTATCTAATATATCTAATGCTTCTAAACCATCTTTTGCTGTGTAAGTCTTAAAGTTATTTTGATTTAGATATATGTCAATCATTCTTCTCAGTTTATCATTATCTTCAACAATCAATACTTTTATCATTTAATAAATTTAGTAAGTTAATTTATTATATTTTTCTTACTAAAAACTCCTTTCTTTTTCTATTTACATATTTTGTATCCATATAAAAATAATAAGCAAACCATATTACTATTATCTACTTATAGTAACACAGTTTGCTTTTATTTTTAACTAGCTTCTAAGAGATTCTACTGCATCTTTTTTAGCTGCCATTTTTGATGGAATCCATCCTCCTAACATTGTTAAAAGAACACTTATTATAACTAAAGTTATTGCGTGAACAGGATTTAAATAAGATACATTTTCTAAGTCTGTCATTTTATAAAGTATATCATTTATAGGGAAAGTAAGACCCCATGCAATTAAAATACCTAGTAAACCTGAGCAAGTTCCTATTATAAATGTTTCTGCATTAAACACTCTTGTAATATCTTTTTTTCTTGCCCCTAATGCTCTTAGTATACCTATTTCCTTAGTTCTTTCTAATACTGAGATATAAGTTATAATCCCCACCATTATCAAAGAAACTACTAAAGATATTGATGCAAAGGCAACCAATACAACAGTGATACCATCCATTATACCACCAGTCATATCAGATATACTCTGAGCTAAGTCACTATAAACTATTCTATCTTCATCTGAAGTTACCTTATCATTATAAGCATCAAGGTAGTCAAGAACTGCCTCTTTATCCTCAAAATTATTTGGATAAATCATAATAGAAGAAGGCTTTTCATCTCCACCAAGGTATGCTAATAAATTGGCTTTTGTATCTTCATCTATTTCTTCTCTTGTAAGAATATTATAATTTACTTCTTTTTGTGCTTTTACTATTTCTGAGTCTATTGCATTATCAACAACTAATTGAGACAATGCATCACTATGAGCTATACCAGTTGCAAGCATTCCTACTCCAGAGTCTGGATTTTCACGTACTATAGCTTTTAAAGTTAATGTCATGCTATTTTTTGAATTGTACATGTCTTCTAAATTAGTTGAAGGCATAAATGTATTGAAAGCTGTTTTTTCATAAAAATCATCATTATCAATAAGCTTAAACTCCATTCCAACTAAATCATTAAAATCCATACTTTCTATACCATCTGTATCAATTCCAAGATTTTTTAAAATATTTATATCCACTCTATTTTTTGAATCAACAACAAGAACTAAATCTGTTTCTTTACTTGGATACTCTCCTGCCAATAAATCATAATTTTTTTCTATGTAAGACTCTTTATTTTTATCTAGCATCTCTGGATAGGAAGATAATTGAATGCTACTCATCATAGGATTATTTGTGTCACTTTTGAAGGTAACTGTTTTATATGTATCATCTATTTTTCGAATTAGATTCATTGATGCTATATTCGTATATCCAATACTTGAAGCTATGTTAGGATCTATATTTTCTAAGTACTCTAAATATTCTTCACTTAAATTATTTTTATGAACTGCCATATTTTCACTTGGATCATATAAATATACTTCCTTAGAATCTGTATATTCTTCATTTTTTAATACTTTGTCTTTCATAGATTGTCTTTGAGCTTCAATAGTTTCTGCATCTATTTCTTGAGCATTTTGAGTAATAGTTATTGGAAACTCAGACATAGTGTCACTTTGTACTTCATCTATCTTAGTTTGAAAACCTGTAGATAAACTAAGTATTACGGCAATACCAATAATACCTATACTTGAAGCAAAAGCTGTTAAAAATGTTCTACCCTTTTTAGTTTTTATATTATTAGCTGACAATTTTAAAGCTGTTAAGAAATTCATACTTGTTTTCTTTAATGAATATTTACCATCTTTAAATTCTTCTTTTAATTCATTAGAATCTGATATTATATTTCCATCACGAAATTCTATTATTCTATCTGCATAATCATGAGCTAACTCAGGATTATGAGTTACCATAATTACTAATTTATCTTTTGCTATATCTTTAATAAGTTCCATTATTTGAATACTTGTTTTTGTATCTAATGCACCAGTAGGCTCATCTGCTAAAATTATATCTGGATCATTTGCAAGTGCCCTAGCAATTGCTACTCTTTGCATCTGACCACCTGAAAGTTGGTTTGGTCTTTTGTGAACATGATCCTTAAGACCAACTCTATCAAGGACTTCCAATGCTTTTTCCCTTTTTTCTTTAGCTGACACACCACTTAAGGTCATTCCCATTTCTACGTTTGAAATTATATCTAGGTGATTTATTAAATTATAACTTTGGAATATAAATCCAATACTATTATTTCTATAAGCATCCCAATCAATATCAGAAAACTCTTTTGTAGATTTTCCATTTATAATTAAATCTCCTGTATCATACTTATCAAGTCCACCAATCACATTCAGGCATGTTGTTTTTCCTGATCCACTAGGACCTAATATGGAAACAAATTCATTTTTTCTAAAATTTACTGAAACTCCATCTAATGCAACTTGTGTGAAGTTTCCAGTTGTATAACTTTTCTTTATGTTTTTTAATGTAAGCATCTTTGTACCTCCTAATAAGTTGATACAATTTTATACTCCATACATTAACTTAATATTAATTTTTGTTTTTTGTTATGTATATGTTTAATATATTTTTATAAAAATCCAAAACTTAACTTATTCTAAAATAAAAAACTCTATATCAAATCGAACTTAAACTTTTTTAGAACTATATAAATTTATTATTTTTCAAAAGATTTATTATTAACCAACATATTAATCAGTGTAATTTGTCTACTTTTTAATGTGTTCTCATCCCATTTTGAGTTTTTATCTAAAAATACTTTACTACTATTAAATACGTCCATTCTATTCTTTAAATATTCTTCTTTTTTCTTCTTGAAATCTAGGTTCCCTAGCTTCACATTCTTATTATTACTTATAAGAACTAAATTTGATAATCTATTAGTCCATAACTTTCTCTGATTTTCTGTAAAATCTCTTCTCCAATGACTTTTTTTCAATGGATTTTGCGGAAGTACATGTTCTATACTAATATCCATATAATTAGATAAATGCACAGTATTATCTGACATTAGATATTCAATCTTTAGAAGAAGATATTTAGTATATTTCTTACCATAAACATCTCCATTTATGCTATTTCTAAAAATATTCTTATCTATATCAAATAATTCTTTACTTTCTAATAAGTTATTTAAATTAGATTTATCTACATTATCAATTGCTTTAATTACATTATTCAGATTTTCACGCCTTTTAGACGGTGATGTATTTGTTAGAAGATCTCCCATAAACTTATACTCTAATTTTTTGATAAATTCGTCTATTCTATAATATTTAAACTTTAAGAAATAACTTAATAATGCTGGTATCCACTCATCTGAATGTAGCCCCATTTTCATTATTGTTATTAAGTTCTTATAATCATTACTTAATTCTTTGCTTTGTAAGTCAATTATATTATCATAGATATCATCAAGATGAATTAAGAAATCTATTGTATTTTTTCCTTTTTTCAAAATACCTTTTTTATATATGTTTTTCTCATATTCATCTAATAAGTTTGACGTTGGCTTATTTTTTAGAAGTATAGTTCTTGCAAAAGATAAAAATCTATCAAAGCCTTTATTATACTTTTCCTCTAAGTATTCCCAATTTTTAGAGTATTCGTCAAGGTCATCTTCAGAAATTTCTCCTATATTTATAGATTTTAATATATCAGCATTTGAAAGTGGAATCCCTCTATCATTTAATATAGTAAATAGCCTAAATGCATCTTCTGTATTATCAGTAGATACATATATAAATAGTACATTATTTAATAAGAAAACTGCAAATGCTTCTAAATCCTCTTTATCAGAAAAAATACTATGCATAATGTTTATAGCTTTAGCCATATTAGCTACTGATATATTTTGATTTTCTTTAAACTCCAGTATTTCATTCCTTTTAGTTCCTCCCATTGGAGTTATGAAGTCTCTAACAAAATCTTTTACTTTATCTCTTGTATTGTATTTAAGTCTACCTCTAGCTGGTACCTTTAGTAATTCATTTTCTTCTTGATATATCATTTCAGAAAGAGTCCATTTATATTTTTGCTTTTTCATTAAATCTCTAAGTACAGCTATCATCATACATAAAGTTGTAAGTCTTTGCTGTCCATCTAGTATTTCATATTCTCTAAACTCTTCCTCTTTTGTTCTTTTCAGTACTAAAGCACCTAAAAAATATTCACTATTTTGTTTATTTTCAAAAGCATAATAAAGGTCATCAATTAATTCTTGTATATTATCTTCTTGCCAAACATAAGGTCTTTGGTACTGTGGTACTACAAACCAAAATTCTTCAGAAAATATTTTCTTTAGTACTCCTTTATTTGCTTCAATTAGTCCATTTGTCATTCCTATTACTCCTTTGGTGCTATTTGTTATATATATTCATATTATCATAATCCTACTTAAAATAATATAATATATAAAAAAATCATCTCCATATAAATGAAGATGATTTTTTATATATTATTTATTCACATTTCCCATAAATTCAGTCATATGTCTTGTAATATAATCGTCTATATCATCATTATCACTGTCAAATCCCCAGTGATCTTCTAACACTCTTATACTTCTATAGCATAGACCTACGTCTTGTTTTAATTTAAAATCAATTAAATCATATAGCCAACACTCACGAGTATTTTCTTCCCAAAGGTTATTTTTCTTTATGTACTCATCAAGTTTTAATTTATAACTTAGCAAAGTCAGACGATCTATAGTTATATTATTTATTCCTACATTAAACTTACTTCCCCTTGTCATTTTGTACCCCCTATGATATTAGTTTATCAATTAAATTATATCATAAGTTCTATATTAATCAGACTTATTTATCAGTATAAACTATTTTTCCATTACAAATAGTGTACTTAACTTTTCCATATAGCTTTTCACCCATAAATGGTGAGTTACTAGATTTAGAGTCAAAATCTCTTACTTCCCACTGCTCATCTGGATTAAATATAACCAAATCTGCTACAGCTCCTTCTTTTATATATCCTTTATCTAATTTATAAAGTTTAGCTGGGTTTATAGTCATTTTTTCTAATAGATGCATTAAGCTTAAGTGATTTTTTCTAACTAATGAAGTAATACCTAGAGCTAATGAAGTTTCTAATCCTATTATTCCACTAGGACAAGCTGCAAATTCACGACTTTTCTCATCTTCACTATGAGGAGCATGATCTGTTGCTATTATTTCTATAGTATCATCTTTTAATCCTTCTATTAATATTTGCTTATCTTTTTCACTTCTAAGTGGCGGATTCATTTTTGCAAGAGAACCGTGTTTTAAAACATCTTCTTCTGTTAAAGTAAAATGATGTGGTGCAGCTTCTGCATACACTTTAGCTCCTAAGGATTTTGCAAATCTAACAGTCTCAACTGCAACTCCTGAACTTATATGTTGTATATTTACTTTTGCCCCTGTTTCTAATGCTATCATACAGTCCCTAGCTACCATTATGTCTTCTGATACAGTTTTAGCCCCACCTTTTAGACCTAATTGTTTTGCTATTTCACTATCATTTACTCCAGCAATTTCTATGAAGTTTTCATCTTCTTCATGAAGGCTTATCACAAAATCTAACTCTTTAGCTTTTTTCATTGCATCATATAAAATTCCAGTATCATTTATAGCAATTCCGTCATCACTAAATCCAACTGCTCCATTCTTTAATAATTCTTCAAAATCTACTAATTCTTTGCCTCTGAAGCTCTTAGTAACACTTCCTAACTGTAATACGTTTATAACAGCATCCTTAGCTTTCTCGTTTACATAGTTTAAAGTTTCAACATTATCTACAACAGGTTTAGTATTTGCCATACAAACTACAGTTGTAATTCCACCTCTTGCTGCTGATTTAGCTCCTGTTAATATATCTTCTTTATGTGTAAATCCAGGATCTCTAAAATGAACATGTATGTCTATTAATCCTGGTGATACAACACAATTTGTTGCATCTATAATTTGTTCAAAGCCTTTTTCTTCTTTTATTTTTCCTATTTTTATTATTTCCCCATTTTCAACTGCAATGTCTATTACTTCATCTCTTTTACTTGCAGGGTCTATCAATCTACCATTTTTGATTAAAATC
The DNA here is from genome assembly GCF_017888745.1 of Terrisporobacter sp. GTDB lineage: Bacteria > Bacillota > Clostridia > Peptostreptococcales > Peptostreptococcaceae > Terrisporobacter. The sequence continues at coordinate 7,323 of NZ_JAGHFM010000265.1, forward strand.
ATAAATATCTCCTTTTTATATAAATAAATTATAAATATTGTACCATTTTCAGCATAATTTTAAAAATAATTTTTATGTAAACTACAAAATTGATTAAATAAAAAATATACATAATTTTTAAACTATATTCGTAATTAAAAAATAATAAAATTTTTTATTATTTTTTAATTTTATTTTTTGTTGAATAATAGCTATTTATTTGTATATTTTTCATTTTATGTATAATTAAATTAAATTTTTGTCGAAATTTATATTTACATTTTTTTAAATTTATGTATAATAATATTTGTACGACGCGTAAATAGTATATGTCGGCAACAAATTAATACAATAGTAACTCTTAGGAAAACAATATCTTGGTTACTAGGAAAACAATTTTTGTTTATGTATAAAATAATAATTTAATATTTTTATTAGGAGGAAATCGATATGATTCAAATTTTAACAGGTACTGCATTATTATTAGTAGTATTGGCATTATTCACTTTATTTAGTTACAAAGCTCCACAAGGTATGAAAGCTATGGGTGCATTAGCAAACGCTGCTTGTGCAAGTTTCCTTGTTGAAGCATTCCACTTCTCATTATTTGGAGAACAAATGGGAATAAAATTCTTAGAAGGTGTTGGTGCTGCAAACGGTGGCTTAGGTGGTGTTGCTGCTGGTATATTAGTTCCTTTAGCACTTGGTGTATCACCAGTTTATGCTGTATTAGTTGGTTTAACTGTTTCAGTATTCGGAATACTTCCAGGATTTATAGCTGGGTACTTAATATCATTTGTTGTAAAATTCTTAGAAAAGAAAGTTCCTGCTGGACTTGATTTAATAGTTATAATAGTAGTTGCTGCTCCTTTAACTAGAGGAATAGCTATGGCAATGGATCCAGTTGTAAAAAATACTTTACTTCAAATAGGACAAGTATTAATACAAGCTCAAGAAACTTCTCCAATATTAATGGGATTAATACTTGGTGGTTTAATCACAGTTGTTGCTACTGCTCCACTTAGTTCAATGGCTTTAACTTCTATAATAGGTTTAACAGGTGTTCCAATGGGAATAGGTGCTTTAGCAGTATTTGGTTCTTCTTTCATGAACTACGTATTCTTCTCAAAAATGAAGTTCGGTTCTAAAAAAGATACTATAGCTGTTGCTATAGAACCATTAACTCAATCAGATATAATATCTGCTAACCCAATTCCAGTATACGTTACTAACTTCATAGGTGGTGCTATGTCTGGTATAATAGTTGCTTTAATGGGAATTACAGTTAGTACTCCAGGTCTTGCTACTCCAATAGCTGGTTTCGCAGTATCTGTTGCACAAAACGGAACTAACGGATTAATAGCTGCTGCTGGATGTATGGTAGTAAGTATAATAGCAGGATTCATAGGAGCTACAATATTCAAAAACTACAATATAAAAACTGCTGATGAAATCCGTGGAACAAAATCAGAAGAAGTAGTTGCTTAATATAAAGTATCATATATAAAAAAACCGAGATAATAATTATCTCGGTTTTTTATATTCATATAAACATTATTTTAATAACACTTCTTTAGGTTTGCTTAACTCTATTTTAGACTATCTCCTATAAGTTAAGGCTAGCACAATCACATGATATAACTGACTATAAGTGTTATTATTTCATCACCATATTTGATACATATACTTTTAATATTCTTGAAATACATCTCATAAGCTAAGATTTATATATTTTTCTACACCATTAATGTTTTTTATTAATATTTGGTATAAAAGTAAAAAGCTGTAGTTGA
>NZ_JAGHFM010000399.1 GCF_017888745.1 Terrisporobacter sp.
ATATATGCAAATATTAAACTTTAGCTACATACTCATAAGGTAATGGAACGATCTTACCTGGAGTTTGTATTTCATGTAATTGAACTAAAGTATCTTTTACTATGTTGTATTGCATTTCTCTATTGTTTGGTTCACCAGCATTAGCACCCATTGGAACAAGTGGAGCAACTGCTCTTGGAGTTCCTGTTTGTCTAACTACTGGAGGAAGAGCTGCTATTATTACTGTTGGTATACCAGCTTCTTCTATTGCTCTCTGCACTAAAACTGCAGAGCGGTGGCAAGTACCTCAGCCAGCTGTAAGAAGTACGCCGTCTACGCCTTCTTCTTTTAATATTCTAGCTATTTCTGGACCAGTTTCTTCTTTGAATTTTTGTTGGTTTCCACCACCACCCATAAATCCTATATGAACTGGTGCTACTCCACCTATAAATCCTTCAGCTGCAAGTTCATGTAATCTATCTATTGGGAACATACAGTTTATATCTTTGTTAACATCTCCGTTATCGTATCCACCATGAGATACCATAAGATCGCTAGATAACATATTATCTCTAACTTCTCTAAATGAAAAGTCACCAGCTAAATTAAAACGCTTGTCATCTTTATGATGAACACCAGCAGCAGTAGCAAGAGCTATTTTCATCTCGCTTAAAGGCTTAGTTACAGGAGCCCAAACTGAAGGTGGTGTTATTGGAACGAATATTTCTGATTGCATTCCTTTAACTACTGTTAAACTCATCTTTTTTCCCCCTTTTAATTTAATTCCCTTGCAATTGATTATGCAAGTGAGTTTTAATTAATTTCTTACCCAAAGCAGTATTTTATTTAAAAATGAATATACAGGTTTTGAGTAAATTTATTTGTTAGACATTTCGTCGATTTTTTTATTTCTAGTCATAAGATTTGAGATATATTTTTCGTTTATCTCATCTCCTAGTTGTTCAATAAAGCTCATATTAAAGCCTACTTCTTGACCAACTTTTACTTCATAATCGGAAATTAACATTCTCATAGGAACTTTTAAATATCCTAGACGCCCCTTTAGATCAACTGCAACGCAGCCATCGTGAACTTCTACAATAACACCTTCCATATAAAGAATTTTATCTCCATATTTTAATTTATTTTCCATTTTAGTCAGTTCTTCCTAGCTATATTTTTCCTTACGCTTTTGACTCATTGGTAGTG
>NZ_JAGHFM010000266.1 GCF_017888745.1 Terrisporobacter sp.
AAGCTTATAAAATAAGCATACATGAAAGTTATAGAAAAGATGGTAAGGTAAAAAAGAGACAATGGGTAATTGGTACACATGAGCATTATGACCTTATAGAATATGGTTTTGAACTTTGGGGAGTAGAGGATAAATTAAAAGAAATGGGTATAACGGAAGATAGGCTCTATGAATTAATTTATAAGAAGTTAGACCCTTTACTAGATAGAATAACAGAGGAATTTCATAATACAGAAGAATATAAAACTTATAAAAGTTATAAAGATATCATAAGCAAATTCAATCAAAAAAAGTATGAGTTTAATAATGTTTATGGTAGTGGGTATGATGAATGTTATGACGTATTTGGAAACGTAACTAATAAATATAGATTAGAGCAAATAAAACAAGATTATGAGCACAAGAAAGACTACGAGAGAAAAAGTAAGGAAGCTTTCGAAGATTGGTATAGTAGGTATAGCCAAGGAAGTTATAGTTCTAGTAGTTACCAAGAAAATCTATCTAGTAACTACAATGATAATGAGAAAAAGCTACTAAAGGAAGCTTTTAGAATGTTATCAATGAAGTATCATACAGATAAAGGTGGTAGTACAGAAAAAATGGCATTGATAAATAATTTAAAGGAAAAGATCATTAAGTAGTTAAATTTATGATATTAATAAAATAAGAGAGCTATAGGATTAATTTCCACTAGCTCTCTTATTTTATTAATTTTATATTTATATCGGAGAGCCATTAGTATTTAAACAATAATATTTAAATACTAATAAATATATGCTCTTACTATATAGTACTATTTAAAAGTAAGTTTAATAATTACTTGATGTATAATCAATTCTAAAGTACTTGGTTCGTACTTCATTAAACATATACATAGTACTATAATGAGCATATGAGAAATACTTAACCTCATGAAGCTCTCCTCCTTATTTGTTTTTTTTATTATGTAAAATATTATTTTTATATAATATCATAATGTTAAACAAAAAGAAATAGTTATTATAAATTAAAGTATTGGTAAAATTTGAAGAAAACATAAGTATATGATATACTTAAGATAGTTACAGGATAAACCCACTATAAAGTATCACATAGAGATAGAAGCTATCTGTTACTGATAGCCTTTATAATGGTTCCGTAACTCCTAGCCCTATAGGGCTTTATTTTTTGTAAATTAATAAGCTAGGTTAGAGCATTCCTTCCTAGCTATTTCATGTTATATAATCTCTTCTTTTTTAGGATTATCTTTGTTAACTTTAAAAGCTTCATTAATCAAGCTTGTAGTATCTTTGTTAAAATCGCATAATATATTTGCTAATAAACCTACAGCTCTAACATAATCTTTTGTACTTCCATTGCCATAATCCATAGCTTCTTCAATTGCATAGGCCATGCTTACAGCACCGTTTAGTTTATCTAAATCTCCTAATACACTTATCATTTTTCTACTCATTTGTTCTAATTATTAGAGGATATATTTTGAATTTATAGAATTATATTATAAATTTGATTTTTAAGGAGAATTAATAATGACTTATCTAGAACCGAGGGAATATGAAAATGATAGAGCTAAAGTCAAAGTTAGTTTTGCAAATGTATCAGATGAAGAAAGAGAAGTGATTTTTACTAATGCAGTTCAAGCAATCTATGATTTATGTTTGAATGAATACAAAAAGGAGTTGAAAAGGGATAAAAGTAAAAATGATAAACTGTAGGTTATTGTATTCTATTTAATTGTCAAATGTGAATTCTTAAGGAAGTTATAATGTAATAAATAATCAGATAGAGAGTTTTAAAGAGTCTAAGTTAATTAGACTCTTTTTTTTATGAAAATGATATAAAAAATATTATAGTGGTGAGAACTATAAATAAAGAGTAAATTTATATAAAAATATTTTTATTATAATGCTTTAGAACCTAATTAATTTTTGTTCTTTTTATATTAAAATAATTAGAAAAAATAATAGGTTATTCATAGTTGGTTAAGGGGAAAAATGATCTAATTATATTAGAATATATGTTTGATTAAATGAGAATGTAAGTTCGTAGTGGCGGGAGGGGGATATATATGACTAATGAAGATTATATACAATGGGAACCATTAGTTAAAAAGATAGCTTATAAGCATAGAAATAATATATACAAAATCGAATTTGAGGACCTAATACAAATAGGAGCTATTGGATTATTTAAAGGATTTGAAAGTTACGATAGCAGCAAAGGAAAAACTTTAACATCATGGTTATATGAATCTGTTGAAAGAGCTATATTTAGAGAGTTTCAAAATATGGATAGAATAAAAAGGCAGGCTAATTACAAGTCAATATCTTTTGATACACCGACAAATGAAGATGAAGACTTATATCTAGGGGATATTATTTCAGATGATAACGTTAATGTAGAAGCGACAGTAGTGAATAAATTAATGGTTGAAAAATACAAAGAAGAAATCAATCTTGTATTAGCAGGAAGAGAAAAAGAAATAGTATATAAGACTTTATTTGAAAATAAGAAATTTGTTGATTTAGCAAAAGAATACGACACATCACATACAACTATAAGAGATATACAAAGAAGAGGTTTTAGAAATTTAAAGAATAAAAGTAAAATGATTAGAGATAAATGGTTAAAAATGAGAGAGGATGAATTAGAAGCTAATTTGTTATCTCAATATAATGATCCGGAAAGAGTATATTTTAGTATTCAAACAAGTGGAAGATTACTAAAAAAATATAAAAAAGAGATTAATATATTAAACTTTATCCAGGAGTTATTTGATTCAATGTCATTTGACTTTAAATTTAAGAAATACTCTAGCTTCATATTAAGCCTAGATATATTTAATAAAAGGGATATAGAACTATTTAATAAACGTAAGATTAACAAAATGACTCAAGATGAACTATTGAAACAAGGATATGGATATATTGAGATACTAGATATTGAAAAGAGTGTTAAGAAAGCTATTTTAAGAAATAAAGAAGAAGTATACAAAGAATGGCTAGAATTTAGTAATAGCAATAATATCGCAGTTTAAGAGAAGTTAAGATTAAAGATAAATATTAAAAGAATATAATGATATGTTAAATATAGTAGAGATTATTAATTATTTTAAAGGTGGTGCAAAAATGAATTTTAAAAATTTATTACCAACAACATTAAATCATTTTATTTGTTTTATCGGAACAATAATTACAGTACAACTTGCCGTAATATCTCTTTACCTAGGTGATCTAAGAGAATTACTTGAACAAATTCTTCAATGTATCAAATAGAATTTTAGGAGTTATTTTAAAACAATCAGATAAGTTAATACAGCAAAAAGAAAAATGTATCTAAAAGCACATATTATGAGTTAAAAAAGAAGCTAATATTTAAAGTTAGTGAAATAATATATCCTAAGTGTATAAGAGATATGCATGAAAGCCATTTATTTTAGTTTAGAAGCTACTTTAAATGGCTTTTTTTTAAATCGGTGTTGAAAATGATACAATAAGAATAAATGAACAATTGTTATATAATGCGAATTATAATACAATATATTAAATAGAACGAGATAACAAAGCCATTGATATGAAATCAGTGACTTTGTCTTATAATTAAAGAATAAATAGGAATTTATAGTATCAATTATATAAATAATTGATACTATATGAATATTGTTTATAGAATATAAATGTAGGATAAGTTAAGAATTTTTATGAAAGAGGAGAATAGATGAATGTTAGATAATACAGATAGACTTATATTAAAGGAATTACTTAATAATAGTCGAATTACTATGAGAGAATTAGGAGAGAAAGTACATTTAAGTGGTCAAGCCACAGCAAATAGAGTAATGAAGTTGGAAGATAGCGGAATTATAGATAAATATACGATTAATTTAAATAGAGAAAAACTAGGTGACAATATTCATGTAATGATAACTGTTACTTTAACTAAAATGGATAATCATAGTATATTTTTAAACTTTATAGATGCACAAGAAAAATATGTGTTTCATAATTATAAAATTGGTGGGGATGGATGCTATATTATAGAAGCAATATTTTCATCTAATGAAGAATTAGATAATTTTTTAACTGAATTAAATAAATATGTTAATTATAAAGTAACGATTATTTTTAAAGATACTGTAAAGCATAGTGGCTGCTTTTTATAGAAAAATGCTAGCATAGTATATAACTATTTGCTAGCATTTTTTAGTTTAATTATTATATTTAACAGTTTAAGACTGAAGATGTTACTCTATTACAAAGTCATTTGATTTTTTGTTAGTAAAAATATAGTAAACACTTAATACAACTAGAACTACAATTCCTAAAATAAAGTATAGAGTTCTATAGCTTGTTGATGAAATTATTAATCCAAGAATAGAAGGTCCAAATCCAGAACCAGAATCATAAAAAATAAAGAATGTAGCCGTAGCTAATCCCATACGATTAGGTGTGGTTGAATTAATTGCTACTGCTTGAGAAATGGATGAAAGATTTCCAAATCCAAGAGCAATAAAAGCACTCGATAATAAAAGCATAAATCCATTGCTAGTAAAACTTAGAAGGAATAATCCAACTGAAAACATAACAAATGCAGGGTATATTATAAATCCAGCACCCTTTTTATCAACCATACGACCTGTAAATGGTCTAGTTATTAAAACAACAATAGTATATACAATAAAGAAATAACTAGCTGTTTCAATTAATGACAATTCTTTTGCATATATATTTATATAGGAAATTACTCCAGAAAAACAAAATGCCATACAAAGAATAATTATAGAAATAGGCAGTGCTTTAACTTCAATGAAATTTGAAATTTTAAATTTATCATCTTTATTATTATTAGCAGAATTAATAACAGGAAAATTAACAAAAGTTCCTATTATTAAACTAAATACAC
>NZ_JAGHFM010000267.1 GCF_017888745.1 Terrisporobacter sp.
AACTGTAGTTAATACATTTGTTGGTATAGTTTCAGCATCTTGGGTTATAGCAATGCTTGCTTTATTATTTAAGGATAAATTACCGCACAAAGAAAAAGTATTTACAATATTAAAAGAGTTGATTAAACTAGGCTTAATAATGCCACTTACTTTATTACTTGCACCTATATTTAATTTTAAAAGTCCAGTAGGTATAATTACAGGTGTTATATTAATGACAATACTACTATACTTATCTGGTAGATTATTATTTAAGGATAATGATATAAAGCAAATGGGATATTATGCTTTATTAACAATAGCTTTAATAGTAATAGATTCTGTAATGGGAACATACCTTATGAAAAACTGTATTATGAGTTATGATGCCATAGTAGGGGCTAGGTATTACGGAATAGGTAATGAATATGAAGGGGTTACTATTGCAAGTGCTGTATTTGCTTTATCTGTTTTACTAAATTATAAAAAGATACCTAAATGGTTAACCGTTGTATTGTCTGTTATAATACTTATTACAAGTGCATTCCCTTCAATGGGAGCAAATGTAGGTGGGGCTATATCTGAATGTGTAGCATATTTATTATTTATAATGCTTATATTCGATATTAAATTAGATTTTAAGAAAATTATGCTCTTAGGTTTATCAGCAGTTTTAATAGTTTTAGTATTTGCCGCATTAGATTTATTTATGGGAGCGGAATCACATCTAGGAGTATTTGCTAAACAAATTATTCAAGAAGGTCCAAGTGCTATAATTTTAACTTTCACTAGAAAGATTTCCATGAACTTAAAACTTGCCAAATCTACTGTTTGGGTAAATATCTTATTAACAGGAATATTCGTAATAGGTATATTTATATTCAGACCATCTAGACATATGAGAAATATATCTAACAAATATAATATGATATTTAAAGGATTTATAGAGTCTATGGTAGGGTGTATAATTACATTATTAGTAAATGACTCTGGAATAGTTGCAGCAGCTACAGCATCTATTTATATACTTATACCAATATTAATAATAAGTATCAATATGATAATATTTAACGATAAAAAAGAATAGTAAAATATAAATTAGCCAGAATATTTTTCTGGCTAATTTTTTAAATATAATATAAAATAGGTATGAAGAAATCAAAATAAGATAAAATAATAAAAGTTATAATAAATTCTACATATTATAATTTTTTTATCATAAATGAAATTGATTTTATGAATATTGAAGTATACTCAAAGGAGAAATAATATGTTAGATGGAAGAATAATGGGCCTTGATATAGGTGATAAGACTATAGGAGTTGCAGTAAGTGATTTAATGGGGCTTACAGCTCAAGGTGTAACAACTATTAAAAGAGTTGGGAAGAAAAAAGATATAGAAGAAATAAAAAAAATCATTGCAGAAAGACAAGTTAATAAAATTGTTTCTGGTCTTCCTAAAAATATGAACGGAACTGTAGGCCCACAAGGAGAAAAAGTTCAAAAATTTTGTGAATTATTAGAAGCTGAAACTAACTTACCAATTGAATTTTGGGATGAAAGATTATCGACAGTAGCTGCAGAAAGATCATTAATAGAAGGTGATGTTAGCAGACAAAAAAGAAAAAAAGTAATAGATATGCTTGCAGCAGTAATAATATTACAAGGATATTTAGATTTACAAAGAAATTTCTAATAATATTTTAATAATATATTTGAAATTGTGCTAGTATAATATATAATATAAAAAGAAGAAAGAATTTGAGGTGATTTAGATGCAAGATAATATAATTAGCTTAATCGATGAAAATGGAGTAGAAAGCGAATTCGAAGTAATATTAACTTTAGAAGCGGATAATAAGGAATATGCTATATTGATGCCAGTTGATGATGAAGAATCTGAAGAAGCATTAGTATTTAGAATAGACCAAGATGAAGAGGGAGAAATGTTAGTACCTCTTGAAGATGATAGAGAATATGAAATAGTTGTTGATGTTTATAATACATTAATGGATGAAGAAGGACTAAACGACGACGAATTCTAAATTTAAATTAAACTACCTAGAAATAGGTAGTTTTTTATATTTTAAGGGATTATAAATTATCTGAATTGCGGATGATTTATAATCACAATTGATAAATTTGATCAATGGGCAAAGCTATTATTGACACAAAGTAGATCACCAATGCAGTGGCTTAGACGAAGTGAATTTTTTATTATATAAAAAGTAGTTTAAATTTAATTTTCATAAAAAATACTTTTTTATAGCTTTTAAATAATTAAAAAATAAATTAATTGATTAAATAAAGTAATAAATTCATCTTATGGATTAAAAGTTAATAAAATTGGGAATAATATAAAATATATAACTGATAGTGGCAATAATCAATTAAATGGATATTAAGCCTTAGCTTATTGTAGACTTAGAAATATAGATAATTGTTTTATATAGAAGCAAGGTAAAGAAAAGTATTAGAAAGCTTAGAGAATAAAATATTAAAGATTTCAGTGTTTAAATATCCCAGATTAATAAAAATAAAATTTAAAGTATGTAAAGGTAAGTATTTCTAATTATAAAAATTTAAATTTTGAGATTATATATAGAAACTTAATGAATTATTGAATACAACAATTACAGTTATCTATTTATAAATATGGAATATACGATAAGATAAATAATAATTTTCAATATATTATTAATTAGCATAAAGAAGTGAATTGACAAGTACTACATGAGTTTCTATATAATTAAGAGAAATAAAGTAATTTACATTCTTGAATAGATTGACATTATAAAAGTTATCAATTACAATATTTACAAAGGATTATCAATTGAAAACGGGTGGTATTATGTGTAATACAATAGAAAATTTAAAAATTAAACTAAAAGATTTAGGACTTAAGATTACTCCTCAAAGAAGGGCAATAATCAACATATTATTAGAAAATAATGATAGACACTTAAGTAGTGAAGAAATATATGATTTAGTAAGAGAAAATTGTCCAGAAATAGGACTTGCGACTGTATATAGAACAATGCAATTATTAGATGAAATAGGAGTAATTTCAAAGTTAAATTTAGATGATGGATGTATAAGATATGAGCTTGCTTTAAATAAGTCTGAAAGCCATGACCATCATCATTTGATTTGTAAAAAATGTGGAAAAATAATAGAAGTTGAAGATGATTTAATGGACAATGTAGAAAGTGAAATACAAGGTGCTTATAAGTTTAAAATATTAGACCATGATGTGAAATTTTATGGATTATGTGAAGACTGTAATAAAGATATAAGTTCTAAGTAGAACTTATATCTTTATTTTTTTAATTTATGGAAATTATTATTTACCTACTTTGTGTATAAATAAATATAACTTACTAACTTAATTAGCGGATAAAGTAGTTGTATACAGTAGTAGATTAAATCTTAAGTAATATGATAGTTTGTTATAAAGGTAAATATTTAACTAGTAAATAGGTAAGACTAATTGAACTTTTATTTTTAAAGAAAACGTGTTTGTATCAGATATAAGTTGAATATCTAGATAACATTTTCAAAAATATTTAAATAAGTATAAATTATTATAAACAAATTTCTACAAAATGAATATATATAATTTAGTAACTATTTTAATAATATATAAATGTATTTTTAAATTTACTTAAAATATGGTTAATTTTATGATACAATAAAATTAGTTGGTAAAAAGTGCGTGATTTAATATTATTTTTTAGGTGCAACAAGAAATTAGAAAATTGAATAGACAGAGGAGATGATGCAATTGTTTAAGAAAAACACCAACAAGGTTAAAGTAATGGCTTTAGGTGGTCTTAACGAGATAGGCAAGAATATGACCGTAATAGAATATAAAGATGAGATAGTTGTAATTGATGCGGGTTTAAGCTTTCCAGAAGATGAAATGTTAGGAATAGATATAGTTATACCGGATATAACTTATTTGTTAAAGAATAAAGATAAGGTAAAAGGTATATTTATTACACATGGGCATGAAGATCATATAGGAGCTTTACCGTATATACTTAAAAAATTAGATGTACCTGTGTACGGAACTAGACTTAGCATTGGGCTTATAGAAGTGAAATTAAAAGAACATAAGTTGAATAACGTAAAGTTAAATGTTGTTACTCCTAAACAGACGATAAAGCTTAAAAATATAAGTGTTGAATTTATAAAAAATAACCACAGTATACCAGGATCTTGTTCACTGGCAATACATACTGAGCAAGGGGTTATTTTCCATACAGGAGATTTTAAAATAGATCTTACTCCAATTGATGGAGATGTTATGGATATTCATAGAATTTGTGAGCTAGGTAGTCAAGGGGTACTTTTATTATTAGCAGATAGCACAAATGTTAGTAAACCAGGCTTTACTATGTCTGAAAAAATAGTAGGAGCAGGTTTAGACGATTTATTTAGAAAAGCTAATGGTAGCAGAGTTATAGTTGCGACATTTGCTTCTAATATTCATAGATTACAACAAATTATAGATATGGCGGTTAAATTTAATAGAAAAGTTGCTGTCTCAGGAAGATCAATGATTAATGTTATTGGAGTTGCTAAAGAGCTTGGATACTTAGATATAGAAGACGATACTTTAATAGATTTAAATGATATATCTAAATACAAAGATAACGAATTAGTAATAATAACTACAGGAACACAAGGAGAGCCAATGTCAGCCCTTGCAAGAATGGCAAGTGATGAACATAAAAAAGTAGAAATAAAAGCAGGTGATTTAGTTATCATTTCAGCACATCCAATACCAGGAAATGAAAAATTAATATCAAAAGTTATAAACCTTTTATTTGAAAAAGGTGCAAGAGTTGTATATAATGATATCGCTGATATACACGTATCAGGACATGCTGCACAAGAAGATTTAAAACTTATTAACAGAATGGTAAAACCAAAATTCTTTATGCCAGTTCATGGTGAATATAGAATGTTAAGTCGTCATGCTGTATTAGCTCAAGAATTAGGAATGCCAGAACAAAATACATTTGTTATGCAAACAGGTCAAGTTTTAGAACTAGATAAAAACTCTGCCAAGGTGACTACAACTATACCAACAGGAAATGTTCTTGTAGATGGTCTTGGTGTTGGAGATGTAGGTAATATAGTACTTAGGGATAGAAAACATTTATCAGAAGATGGATTAATGATAGTTGTTGTTACTATCTCGAAAGAAGATGGAAAAGTATTAGCAGGACCAGATATAATCTCTAGGGGATTTGTGTATGTTAGAGAATCTGAAGATTTGATGGATGGTGCAAAAAATATAATTAAAGATGTTCTAAATGAATGCGAAGAAAAAAATATAAAAGAATGGGCATACTTAAAAAATAATATTAAAGAAAACTTAAAAGACTATTTATATACAAAAACAAAAAGAAATCCGATGATACTTCCAATTATAATGGAAGTATAGCAAAAAATACCTCAGTATTTGAAATAAAAATACTGAGGTATTTTTATTAAAATATAATCAAAAGAAACTTCATTTTGCATATATACAATATATAAGCTAAAAAGGAGGTACACTATGAGCGTATATAATACAGCTACAAAGCTAGCAAGTGAAATTAGAGATAGTAAAGAATATAAAGATTTTATTAAAAATATGAAAGAAATGAAAAAAGATAAAAATATGGAACTTTTATTGGCAGAATATAAAAAAAATCAATATAACCTTCAGTACTCAACTATGAATAGTAAAAAAATTGACAAAAAATCTATGAAAAGGATGGAAGATATTCAGAAAAAGGTGAAAAATAATGAAAAAATATATAACTATTTATTAGCTGAGCAAAAATTTAATATAATGATGGATAATATAAATAATATAATTGCACAAACCGTGACAGATGACTATAAATAGAAAAGAGGAATTAGAATGAAAGTACTAGTTATGAGAATTGATTTAAAAGCAAATTATGTACATTCCCTAAAAGAAAAAAGAATGATAGTAAAAAGTTTAATAGGAAGATTGCAAAACAATTTCAATATAAGTATTAGAGAAGTAGAAAATCAAGATTTGCATCAATTAATTAGTATAGGTATTGTGAAGTTAGATTTAATTAATAAAGAAAGTGATCAATCTAAAGATAAGATAATAAATTTTATAGAAGAAAATTGCGAAGCAGAAATTATAGATATTGAAAGTGAAATAATAAATTATTAAAAATTATAACATGTAAAAGATACTAATTATAAATTAGAAATATTGGTAAAAAATAATACTATAGAAATAATAGATTATATGTTAATAAAATTAAATACAATTAAGAGGTGACGAGATGAAAAAGTTTATTAGCTTTCTACTTACATTAACTATTATTATAGGTCAAGGAAGTATTATTTTTGCCGAAAAAAATGATAAAGGTAAAGTAGACATAGAATCTAAGTCTGCTGTACTAATGGATGCATCTACAGGAAAAGTTTTATATGAAAAAAATTGTCATGAAAAATTACCTCCAGCAAGTGTAACAAAAGTAATGACTTTACTTTTAATTTGTGAAGCTTTAGAGAGTGGAAAAATAAAAGAAAATGATGATGTACAAATAAGTGAAACTGCATCAAGTATGGGTGGAAGTCAAGTATTCTTAGAACCCGGAGAAATCCAAAAGGTTGATACACTTGTAAAATCTATAGCTGTAGCATCTGCCAATGATGCTTGTGTAGCAATGGCGGAATATGTTGGAGGAAGTGTGGAAGAGTTTGTAGATTTAATGAACAATCGAGCAAAAGAACTTAATATGAAAGATACACATTTTGCTAATACAAATGGACTTCCTGTAGATAATCACTATACATCTGCTTATGATATTGCTCTAATGTCAAAAGAACTTTTAAGACATAAAAAAATATCAAAATATCTTACTACGTGGATGGATGAAGTTGTAGTTGGGAAAAAGAAGGCTAAGATAGGTATTTCTAATACTAATAAATTAGTTAAACATTATGCTGGTGCAACTGGAGTAAAAACTGGTTTTACTCAAGAAGCTAAATATTGTCTTTCTGCATCTGCACTTAGAAATAATACACACTTAATAGCGGTCACACTATGTGCAGAAACTTCTCCAATAAGATTTAAAGATGCTACTACTTTATTAAATTATGGATTTGCGAACTATGAAAGTGTAAAAGTATGTTCAGCTAATGAAAAAATTACTACAGTTAAATTTGAAAAAGGATCTAAAGAAAATGTAGACTTAGTATCAAAAGATGATTTGACTGTTTTAATTAAAAAAGGAGATTCAAAAGATTTTACAAAAAAGGTACAAGTAAGGAAAGATTTATCTCTTCCTATAAAAGCTAATAGTGACTTAGGTGTTGTAAAAGTTTATAAAGGAAAAGAACTTGTGGGAGAAACTAGAATTGTAAATACTGAGGATATAGATAAAGCATCTTATGGAGAAATGCTAAGACGAGTGGTTGATAAATTATTATAGTAATTAAATTAATAATATAAGAGCTATGAATTAGATAAAAGTATATCTATCTCATAGCTTTTATATTGTAATTTATGAATATAAATATTTTGATTATAATTTTATAAATTGTTATAATAATAGTATTATAAAAAATTGCTAGGAGAGAAAAATAAATGAATTATTTAAGTGAATTGTTAGTATCATTAGTTGGAATTGTCGTAGCT
The DNA here is from genome assembly GCF_017888745.1 of Terrisporobacter sp. Lineage (GTDB taxonomy): Bacteria > Bacillota > Clostridia > Peptostreptococcales > Peptostreptococcaceae > Terrisporobacter. The sequence goes on from NZ_JAGHFM010000267.1 coordinate 7,664, forward strand.
ATTTCTGTACATGAATTTGGTCATGCATATTCGGCTCACTTATTAGGTGATGATACTGCTAAATATAATGGAAGGATGACTTTGAATCCATCTAGACATATTGATCCAGTTGGTTTTATAACATTATTAATTTTCCATATAGGATGGGCTAAACCAGTGCCTGTAAACCCTAATAATTATAAGAATTATAGAGTTGGTAGTGTGATAGTTGCATTATCTGGAGCTATAGGAAATCTTTTGGCGGCTATTGTTTGTGGATTTATAGCAACACGTGTAGATATGTATGCGATAAGACTGATTGCATCAACAGCTATGTGGATTAATATCGGATTTGGTGCATTCAACCTTCTTCCTATACCACCTCTTGATGGATGGGGTATAATATCAGCTATATTACCATATAAATATAATGAATTTATTTATAAATATGAGAACATGGGGTATATGGTGTTATTGATAGCAATATTTACAAAGGCTTATACCATATTTACAAAACCAATAACTATATTATTTTATAATATAGTATCTATATTTTTTTAAGAGGTATTTTAATGAAGTATAATATACATTTAAATGTTTATGATGGTCCTCTAGATTTACTTTGTGATTTGATATCAAAACAAAAAATTGATATAAAGGATATATCTATTTCTGAAATAACTAGTCAATACTTAGCATACATAGATATGTTAAATGAAATGGATTTAGAGGTTGCCAGTGAATTTATAATTATGGCATCTAAACTTGTTGAGATAAAATCTAAATATCTTTTATATAAACAACATCATGAAGAGCATGAAGAGGATCCAAGACTAGAGTTAGTTGAAAAAATAGAAGAATATAAAAAATTTAAAGAAGCTTCCTTAAGTTTAAAAGAAAATGTTCACTATACTTGTGATACTTTCTTTAGAGCAAAAGAAGAAGTAATAGTAGATAATAAAATTGATTTAGATGAAATTTCCATAGAGTCTATAAGAAAGATTCTTCCTTTAATATTAAAAACAAAGGTTATTGAAGGTCATGATAAAAGTAAAGAACTAGACATGATAGTAAGAAAAAGAGTAGTATCTGTTGATGAGAAGATGGAAGAATTAAGAAACCTTATGGAACAAGAAGAAAGAATAAGTTTTGTTAAGTTAGCAGAGTATTATGATAAGGATGAAGTCATAGCTACATTTTTAGCTATACTTGAGTTGATAAAAGTAAAACTTATAGTAGTAGCACAAAATGACTTTTTTGATGATATTCTAATAATAAGACGTGGAGTAGAAAATGAATAGAATAGAGATTAAATATATAATAGAGTCTATTATGTTTGCTTATGGAGAGCCTATTACCATAAAAGAGCTTAATAGTGTTATTGATGAAGAGCTTTCACCGAAAGAAATAGAAATAATGTTGAATTCTTTAATTGAAGAATATAGGGAAAATAAAAGAGGTATTCAAATAATCAAACTAGAAAATAAATATCAGATGTGTACTAATAAAGACTATGCAGATTACATAAAGAAAGTATTAGAACCTAAAAAAAGGAAGTCTCTTAGTCAAGCTACATTAGAAACTTTGACAATAATAGCATACAAACAACCAATTACTAAAGTTGAGATTGAAAGTATTAGAGGTGTAAAATGTGATAAGGTCCTACAAACTTTATTAGATCATGACTTAATAAGAGAAGCTGGTAGGTTAAATAAGATTGGTAAACCTATTATATATAAAACAACACCTGAATTTTTAAAGCTATTACAAATTGAAAGTTTAAAAGACTTACCTCCTATCGATAGTTTTGAAAGTGAAGATGAGAGCATTTAAATAAAATTATAATAATATATTTGTAGAAATATTTACAAGTATTTTAATAATATATTTAAATGGAGAGGATAGAATGAAGAGCAAATTTGCATTGTGTATATACATATTGTTTGCTGTTTTAAGTTTTTTCTTTGGGGTTAAAATGTTTCAATCTAGAGATACATTAAGAGGGATTTTGTTCATGGTAGCTGTAATTTGTTGGGGTATGTGTATTTATAACAACTTTGCCATAAATAAAAGATCTAATCAAAGATTAAACGTTTCTGTTTCACAAAAGAATTCACATAATAAGAAAAAATAAAATTAAAGCCATAAGCTAATTTAGCTTATGGCTTATTTATATGTTATGGAAATTTTTATTAAAAATTTTATAGTAGGATAAAGTATATAGGCCTGTAACGATTCTAGTATATAGAAATTAAAGTATATATATGCTACTTTTGCAAATAATATGAAATATGAAATATATAAATTTACATCCAATGATAACAATATTTTTGGCGATTTTAATTTTGTTGATAATATCATATAATCACTTTATCTTAACGATATATATAAAAGACAATAAGGTTAAAGTTTTATTAAATATAAAAATGCTATTTAAGTTAATACGCATTAAAAAGCAAATTTACCCGGGAAAAAAGAAGAAAAAAAATAAAAAAATAGGTATAAAAAATATAAAATTTCTAAGAGGTGAATTACAAAATATTATAGATTTATGTAAAAAAATTAAAATAGTAGAAGTCTATTCAAATTTAAAAATAAGTAACAAAAATACATATATAACTATTTATCTTAGTGCATTAATTAATGGTATTTATGGAAATATAATAAATATATTCGATTATGAAAAAATATATTTAAACCTAGTTCAAAGTTTTACAGATGATTATTTTGATGGAACTATAAGAATACATATTAAGCTTAGAATGAATAATATAGTTAAAGCTATACTACTGATATTTAAAATTATGAAAAAAGGAAAGACTAAGGAAGGTGAGTGAAATGACAGCTACAAATTCAATACAAAGCATTATGGAGACAACTCTTGAGATGATTAAGAATTCTATAGATTCAAATACAATAGTGGGCAATCCTATAGAAGCTGAAAAATCTGTAATAGTTCCCATATCTAAAGTTACTGTAGGTTTTGGTATAGGAGGAGGGGAATATAGCAAAAATCATAGAGATAGAAATAATGAAGTTGAAAAGTATGATAATAATAACTTTGCAGGAGGAAGTGGAGGCGCTATTACGATTTCACCGGTTGCTTTTGTAGTAGTTGAAAATGGTGAGACTAGATTAATATCTTTAGAAGATAATGTTAACCTAGTGGATAATATATTAACAGTGACTCCAAGAATTATTGACAAGGTTCAAAGAATTTTTAAACATGAGAATTCTGATATAAAGTTTCAAGAAGATATAGATAAAGAAAAGTAAATAGTTTTTATAAAAATAGGTCTTATTGAAAAAAATGTCAAAAGACTTATTTTTTTATAAAATAATATAAAATAAATGTAATATTTAATAAATAAAGGTAATTTTGTAGATGTTATTGGGAATAATATTTATTAAGAAGAAGTATGACAATAAGTAGGAAGGTGTTTGTATGAACATACTTGAAGCAGCATCTATAATAAAAGACTCTGCAGAAAAAATAGCTCAAGAAAAAGGGATAAGTGAAGAAGAAGCATATTATGAAGCTATTTTAATATATAAAGATGTATACGAAAAAGAAAAAAAATAAGGTGAGCTGGTGTCTTACCTTATTTTTATGTTTTAAGAAGTATATTTAAATTTTTCAAAGTATTACCTCGGATAGAACTTTTCCTATAGAATCATTAATTACTAAAGATGCCTTACTATCATAACCTGTGCTGCTTTTATTAATTAAGACAACTTTATCTCCATTGAAATAATCTATAAAGCTTGCAGCTGGATAAACGACCAAAGATGTTCCACCTATAATTAACAAATCGGCATTCCGTAAAGAACTAATGGTTTCACTTACAACTTTACTATCTAAAGCTTCTTCATATAAAACTACATCAGGTTTAACAATACTATTGCAATAGTCACAATGTGGAATATTGCCTTCCAAACTCAGCATATCTTTTAAGCTGAAAAACTTACCGCACTTTGTACAATAGTTCCTATGAATAGACCCATGAAGTTCTAGCACATTTTTGCTACCAGCTATTTGATGCAAACCATCAATATTTTGTGTAATAACGGTATTTAACTTACCTATTTCTTCTAGCTTAGCAAGGGCTTTGTGAGCATTATTAGGTTTAGCATCTTGGTATATTAACTTATCTTTATAAAACTTGAAAAATTCTTCAGGGTATCTTATGAAAAAGGTATGAGATACTAACTGTTCAGGGGTGAAATTTTTATTTAACTTTTCATTAAATAATCCTGATGAGCTTCTAAAGTCTGGAATATTTGATTCTGTAGATACACCTGCACCACCGAAAAAAACAATATTATGGTGACTATCAATAAGTTCTTTCAATATTTTTATATTACTTTCCATGTATATACCTCCTAAAATAATATTTATTATATTATAATACCAAATATTCACAAAAATAAGTATAAGTATACAAAAAGGATGATATTTTTAAAAGTATATAAGTTTGAAGAAAAAAATGGTAGAATATGATATAATTATTCAATGTAGAATTTTTAAGTAAATAGTTAAGGAAGAGAGGGGAATTTGTGAGTAAGAAAATAGCATTAGCAACATTATCATTATTACCACTAGCAACTATGAATGTTCATGCTGAACAAATAGGAATGGTTACAGCAAGTACTTTAAATGTAAGAAGTGGTATAGGTAAACAAAATAAAATTCTTTTTACACTTTCAAAAAATGAAAAAGTGACAATCAAATCTAGTTCCAATGGATGGTATAAGATAGCAAATAGTAATAATAAAGAGGGATGGGCATCATCTCAATATATAAAAGTAGTTGAAGATTCAGTTAAAAATACAAAAGTAGTAGATGTTGATAGATTGAATATGAGAAGTGGCCCATCAACTAGTTATAGAGTTTTAAGAGTATTAACAAAAGGTAGTTCAGTGGAAGTAATATCAACAAGTAATAATTGGAGTAAGATAAAGTACTCTGGTATAACAGGTTATGTGCTTGATGAACATTTAAAAAGCAATACTACAGTGAAGTATATTAATGCAAGTGGTGTCAATGTAAGGAGCGGTCCATCAACATCAGATAGCATACTTGGTAGGTTGAATAAAAATGATAAGGTTGAAATAATATCAGAAAGTGGATCATGGAGTAAAATAAATTACAAAGGAAGTACAGCCTATGTAAGTAGTCAGTATCTGTCTGATAAAAAAGTAGAAAATGATAAGGACGAAGAAGTAAAAGTAGAAAATAAATGGGTAACAACAGATAATTTAAATGTAAGAAGTGGCCCATCAACATCATATAGTATACTTGGAAAATTAAATAAAGATGATAAAGTAGAAGTGATATCAGAAAGTGGATCATGGAGTAAAATAAATTACAAAGGAAGTACAGCCTATGTAAGTAGTCAGTATCTGTCTGATAAAAAA
>NZ_JAGHFM010000268.1 GCF_017888745.1 Terrisporobacter sp.
GTATCGAACTAGTTTTATATTTATAAAATATCATCTTATTTATTTCTTGTCAACAGTTTTTAAAAAACGGTTTCCCCTTTTTGCAATAATACGTCTAAAACAACATTATTTTCCTTAATTTCACGACCTTGTATTTTATCAACGATTAATTTAGCTGAATGTTTTGCTATATCTTCTATAGGTTGCACAACTGAAGTAATCTCATTATTAGCTCGTGTTACATATGTTCCATCAAATGCTATAAGTTTCAAATCTTTTGGTACTGATATTCCTTTTTTATTAGCAATCTTTAAACATGATAAAATTAATAAATCAACTCCAATTATTCCATCAACATTAGGATATTTTTCAAATAAACAATGTGCTGATTTCTCATATTCTTCAATTGTAAAAGTATTATATCCTACATTTATAGAATTTACCTCTATTCCATTTTGTTTTAATATTTCTTCACAATAAAAATTAAATATATTACTCTCAATCTTTACCTTACCAGAACCTACGAACTGAACTATATTTTTACACCCTGCTTTAATCAAACAATCGCAAGCTAATTGTGCGGCCTGCTTGTGATTAGAATGTACAACTGGTATTTCATCACATAAAAAACGGTCTATAGAAACTATAGGTCTTGTTGATTTTTTATATTCCTCTATATCTAATGAATGTCCTGCCATTATAATACCATCTACTATTTTCCTATTTAACATATCTATATATTTTTTTTCATTTTCTTCTCTTCCAACAACACTGCATACCATACTCATATACCCTTTAGCAGATAATTCCTTTTCTGCATATTTGATATATGTTGAGAAAAAAGGATGCATTATATCTGGTACAACAATTGCTATAATTCCTGAATGTTGTCTTGAAAAATTTTGAGCTAACTTACTTGGTATATAATTTAGTTCCTTAATTGCTGCCTCAACTTTTTCTTTTGTTTCTTTTGATACATAGCCAGTATTATTAATTACTAGGGAAACTGTACTTTTACTTACTCCTGCTTTTTCTGCTACATCTTTAATGCTAGGCATATACTATACCCTCCTTACTACATTTGTATATCCATACCACGCTATATACTTTATCTTATATTACATTAACATTATATCCTAGATTATAAAAAAGTAGCTACTAAAATTTTATCCTTAGTAGCTACTTTTTCATTTTATATTATAATCTTATGACATATTATATTTAATCAAACTATTAGCATATTCAAAATCATTCTTACTAACAAATACACTATACTCATAAGAAAAATCTTCTTTTGAGCCATCTGTTCCCACCATAATTTTATCAATCATCGGTCCTATATCTTTATTCTTATTAATTACTTTATCAGTATATTTTATATGATTTAATTCTAATATATCTATTACCTCATTATATTCTTTTTTTGATAATCCTTTATATAATAAACATTTATTCCAAAGCATAGATTTCCCCCTATAAAAATAAAGTATTTTACTACACAATATTTAATTCTATATAAAACCTATCAACAAACTTCCAACTGTAATAACTACAAGTAATATAGTAATAAACTTACCTAAAGGATGAGCCATATTCATACTCCATCCAGCACCTAGTCTTTTTTCTACCATAAGATTTGGATCTCCTTTATTGTAATAAATAAATCCATAGATCCATTTTTCATCATCATTTTCTACAGTATAAATATTTCTACTTTTAGGTTTTATGCTACTTAACATAAGATAATAATAAATCATTGCCACTGATATAAAAATAGGAACTATACATATACCTATCATAAGCCATATTGGTATATTTTTTTCTTGAACCATAAATATAGGTGTTGTAGTTGTCATAGATTGCATACTAAGAGTTAAAGCAAAAAAAGAATACCCTATACCATTTAAATATTTTATAGCCTTCTTTCTATTTACTTCTAAATTTTCTGTATCGATATAAGTATTTCCACTGATACTACCAATTCCCATAACAGCAAATAATATTACCATAGATATATCCAATCCGTTAACGAAAAATACATCTATTATATTTTTCTTAGCAAAACCATCAGGTTTACCACCACTTCCCCAGTGAGTGATTATAGTATCTGGCATATCTTTATAACTTATTAAAACGTATAAAAATGAAATGATTGATAGACCTATACATATACCAAATAGTATTTTGAATTTCTTAATTAATTTTTTCTTTTGCTCCGTAAGAACTTTATCTTCAGTTATAATAAATTTGGCAGATGTCTCATCTTTATTATCATCTTTATTTTCACCTTGAATAATTTCTAAATTTGCTAAATAAGTATTTTTAATATATTTAACTTTTTTATATTCATCCATTAAAATCAAATAAAATAAAACAAAATATATTGTAATGCTTATTATAATATTAGCTCCTAAATTTAAATTAAATATGTCTTTTAGAATTAAATAAATTGCTATGGTTAATAGCAACGATATATTTAATTTTCTTTTAAAATCCTTATTTATTTTCTTTTTTAAATCTTCATCTAAAATTATTTGCTTAATATATACTCCAAAAAAGTATTGATTACTACTTAACATTTGTGTACTTAAAGCTATTAAATGTGTAAATAAAATTATTAATATAAATACTATATAGTTTAGAAAAAACATAAGCTCCCCCCTCCATTTTATGATAATTATAATTTATCTTTTCTTAAATTTGTATATAAATATAATATCAATTTTGTTATTATACTCTCTAGATTTTAACTTTATATTTATATGTTTCATATTATATATATTTTGAATATAATATCAATTACTTTTCCTGAGGTATGGTTTTTTATACATAAGTTACATTAAAAGAATTATTTTTATAATTTTTGAATTCTACCTTTATTTTAAATATATACTATAATTATCCCTATTTGTTGGAAAATAATTAGTTATACTATATAATATAAACATATTTCACAATTTCGTATAAGGTAATACAAAAGGGGGAAAACATGCAAATTTCAAGGAAATCAAAAAATAAATATCCTATAGGATTTTATGTCTGTACTTCAGCTTATGCATTAGAGCGTATGGCATTCTATTCAGCAAAATGGCTAATTGGTATATTTATAGCTGCTGAAGTAATAAGAGGAGGACTTGGACTTACACCTGCTGATGGTGCAAAAATGACTGCAAATTTAGTTGCATTTACCTATCTAACTCCTATTTTAGGTGGATATATTGCAGATAGATGGATAAATCCTAGATTATGTATTATTCTAGGAGCATTAATTATGGCAATGGGATACGTATTTGGATGGCAAGCATCTGTCATGTCCTCATCTAAATTTTTATGGATAATGATCTTGCTTGTATCTATAGGTACTGGTTTGTATAAAGGAAATATAGCTGGAATGAGTGGTAGACTATTTGATGATAAAAATCAATTAGACTCTGCATTTAGTATTCAATATTCTATAGCAAATATAGGTTCTTTTCTTGGTACTCTTACAGTGTCTTTTATAGCTTATAAAATAGGTTTTGGTAAAACATTCTTAGTATGTGCTTTACTTTTAATAATTTCTACTATATGGTTTTATTTCGCTGGAAAAGCTACATTTGGAGAAGTAGGTAAAAAGCCATTTGAAGTATATGAAAACAAAGCTTCTGCAAAAAAAGGTTCAAAAAATTATAATACTCCTCTTACATCAAATGATAAGAAAAGAATTGGAGCTATAATTATTTTTACTATATTTTCAATTGTATTTTGGGTTGTTTGGTATTTAACTTATATGCCAGTTTTATATCACTGGGGACCTGATTTTGATTATGCAAATAAAGCAAACTGGGTAATAGGAAACTTCAGAGTTCCTTCTGCTTGGTTTGATTCATTAAATTCACTTTGTTGTATAATTTTAGGACCTGTGTTAGCTGCAGTATGGTCTAAAAATTCTAAATCAAAAAAAGGTGATATGAGTATATTTAAAAAGACCGCTCTTGGAATGATACTACTAGGATTAGCATTTATTGTTATGTCTACAGCTGAAATAGTAAGAGGTGATAATCAAGCTAATTTAATATGGATAATAGTAGTGGGGATCTTAATTTCACTTGGTGAAATGGTCTTTGCTCCACTTGGTAAGTCTTTTATAAGTAAATTTTCTCCTGCAAAATTACTAGGTCTTATGATGGGTGTATGGCCATTGGCAAGATTTATAGCAGGTAAAACATATGGATATTTATATGAAATGTTATCTAATTATTCATTTGCTTATGCCTATGGTATTGTGGCTATAGTAGTAATTTTATGTGGGATGATTATATGGAAGCTAGATAAAAAATTCTCTTCTCTAGTGTAAATAATGATATTAAGTTATCAGTCAATATATAACTTAAGAAAAAGGTATATTACTTTATTAAGTGGTTAAAAATAAAAAATCAGGCATTGTTTTCTTATAAATATTGCCTGATTTTTTTAACTCTTCATTCAGATTTATATGATTAAATTTTATTTTAATATTCTTATATTCTCTACTGTCTTAAGTAAATTCTACAACAACATCCCATCCATCTTCTTCTTATAAGAAGCATATCTTAAAAATAATACTTCTGACAATAAAAAGAATAAGTTTGAAGCTTCATGATATATTCCATTGCCAAATTCAACTACAGAAGTTGCTATGTATATACTTTTTGTACTCATTCTGGCAAGTTCATTGTTTTTTAATTTGGTAATAGATATAAATGGTATATTTTTTACAAGTAGCTGTTTTGCCAATTTAATAGCTGATTCAGAATTTCCAGTCAATGAAACTAATATAAATAAATCATCTGATGTTATATTATTTAAAATCATCTCAGTTTCATTTCCACCTTCAACCATATAAAATATTTCCCCACAGTATAAAAACATCCTCTTCAGTTCTTGTGCTACCCCTACTTGTAGGGTACCTGTACCATATACAAATACTCTCTTGCTTTTATAAATCATTTCATTTATATCTGTAAAATCTTTTTCTTTTATATCATTAATAGATGATTTCCAACTATCACATATATTATCTACAAATACATCATCTAAATTTTCTTCATTTACATAATTTTTCTCCCAATTCAAATAAACCTTCAATTCGCTATACCCTTGTAATGATAATTTCTTAGCAAATCTCAATATAGTAGTTTTAGATACATTACATCTAGCTGCTAATTCATGAATACTTAAATTACAACATTCTTCTTTATGGCTATTTATATATTTCCAAATATGTAAGTCATTTTGGGTTAATCTATCATAATATTTATTTATAAGTTCATCAATTTTCATGCCTATCACCTCTTATTATATTGATTATATCATTTTTAGATAAGTTACTATATAGTAAAATACAAAAATTATCCTCCTTAACATAAGCATCTACTGAGAACTTTAATCAAAAGTTTATACTATACACAAAAAGACTATCTTAAATTTAAGATAGTCTTTTTAACGTTTTACGAAATTTATATTACTAGTTTAGTTCTGGCCAGAACTCTTTGTTAGCTTCTATTAAATCATCTAATATATCCTTTGCAACTTTTGCACTAGGTACTGTTTTAGACATTGTTATTGCTTGCCATAACTTGATATATGAACCTTCTATCCAAGCTTCTACAGCTAATTTCTCAACAGATACTTGTTGTTCCATTAACCCTTTTTGGAATCTTGGTATTGCTCCTACAGATAATGGTTCTGGACCTTCGCTTCCTACTAAGCAAGGTATTTCTACCATAGCTGTTTTATCAAAGTTTTCTATTGCTCCGTTATTTTCTACAATTAATAACATTCTTTCTTTAGTATTGTAAGCAAGAGCACGAGCTAAATCTACTATGTATGAAGCATGTTCATCTATATGTAATTCACATCCTTGACTTGTTCCAGCTTCTGCAATTTTTTTACATTCACCAAATACAAACTTTTCACGTCCATCCATAACCATATTAGCTCTAGTGTAGTTTATATCTGAATGTTCTACAACATAGTCTGGATATAAATAGTATTTTAAATACGTATTTGGTAAAGTTGTTGGATCTATTGCATATAAATCTTTAGCCTTCATAAATGTATCATTCCAGCTTGCATCATTGTGTTGATACATTTGAATATTTACATTGTAACCATGCTTAGAAATATGCTCTTTTAATTTAGGCATTAAATCATTTCCTTCTTTATCAGTAACACTTGTCCACCATCCAAAGTGATTTAATCCATAGTATTTTATTATAATATCTTTTCTTGATTCTAATCCTAATATAGTAGCCATATGACGTTCTATACCAATTGGCATATCACATATATTTAATATTTTAGAATTTGGTCTTAATCTACGAGTAGCTTCTGCAACTATTGCTGCTGGATTAGAGTAGTTTAACATCCATGCATTTGGAGAATATTTTTCCATATAGTCTATTAATTCTATCATAGGACCTATAGACCTCATTCCATATGCGATTCCTCCTGGTCCACAAGTTTCTTGACCTACAACACCATGTTTTAAAGGTATTTTTTCATCTAACTCTCTCATAGCATATTTTCCTGCTCTTATATGAGCCATTACAAAATCAACATCTGTAAAAGCCTCTTCAGGGTTTGTTGTTGCTAAAAATTCAATTTCTGGATTTCTTTCTTTTATTAAAATTTCACATGCATTAGCAACTATATCTTGTCTTTCTTTGTCATTATCGTAAAACTTTATCTGTCTTATTGGGAATTTATCTACATTATCTAATAACATTAATACTATCCCTGGTGTATATGTACTTCCTCCACCTGCTATTAAAACTGAAAATTTCTTCATTGATATTTCTCCTTCTGTCTATATCTCTATTTATATATATAAATATTAACTAATTAACATCTCTATGTTTTCTCTTACTTTAGGCACATTAAGTCCAATTATTACTTGTATTGATTTACCACTCTTTACTAAACCTACTGCTCCTAATTTTTTAAATGTATTTAAATCTTTTACAAGATTTTCATCAGCTACAGCTAATCTAAGTCTTGTAGCACAGTTAGATATTTCTAATATGTTATCTTTTCCACCTAATGCTTCTATAAGTAGATTTTCATCTATTCCTGATGTAGAAGAAATTCTACCTTTATTATTTTTAGAGTTATAGTCATCCTTTGTGTAAAGTTTGATTTCATCTTCATCATCTTCTCTACCTGGAGTTTTATAATCAAATTTAAGTATCATAAATTTAAACACTATATAATGTATAAATATGAAAGCTATTCCTAATAATAAAAGAGTTAAATACATCATTTCTCTATTTTTAAATAAAGGTATTATATTCATAAATATTATGTTTGGTAATCCTGTACCAAAGTTACCTATTATACCAAAGGCAAGAGTTACCATAGCCATCACTGCTGCTAGTATTGAATAAACTATGTATAAAACTGGAGCTACAAATAAAAATGTAAATTCTAATGGCTCTGTTATTCCTGTCATTATTGATGTTAATGTTGCTGGAATCATTATAGCTAATACCATTTTCTTCTTATTTGGTTTGGCAGTAGAGTAAAATGCCCAAGCAACTCCAATTACCCCAAATACTTTAGCTAACTCTCCATTTGAAAATCCACCCATAGGATATAACTCTATTAATGGAGCTGTTGAGCTTACAAATTCATTTAAGTGATTTGCCCAATAAGCTATAGTTCCACCTTCAACTATTACTGAATCAAATAAAACTGGAGCATATATAAAGTGATGTAATCCTAACGGTAATAATAACTTTTGTAGTAATACATATGCACCTACTCCGATCGTTCCAGAGTTTTTAAAGAATTCTTGAAGTCCTATCATTCCATATTGTACTTTAGGCCATACTACTGCTACACCAAGTGCTACTGGTATCATAACAAAGAATCCTATCATAACAACAAAAGCAGATCCTTTGAAAGCTCCTAAATAATCTGGTAATTCTATATCATA
>NZ_JAGHFM010000269.1 GCF_017888745.1 Terrisporobacter sp.
AATTACACCTAGTTTAGTTTATAAATTTAGTAGCAAAAGAAGTGTGACAGAAAGATTAAGGGAAATAGAAAAATAAATAGATAAGTTATAGTGGTAGGTGTCAAAGATCTACCACTATTGTTATAATTAGAGATATGATAAAACTTAAATCATAATGTGGGAGGGATTTAATGTCAACAATTTTAATAATAGAAGATGATATAAGCTTGAATAGAGGGGTAACATTTGCTTTAAGAAAAGAAGGTTATGAAGTAATTAGTGCATATACAAAGGAAGAAGGAAAGGTTGCTATTTTACAAAATCAAATAGATTTCTTGCTTTTAGATATAAATTTACCTGATGGATCAGGGCTAGACTTTTGTAAAGAAATAAATGATAAGATGGATTTTCCTATAGTATTTTTTACAGCTAATGATACAGAAGAAGATATGATAAAAGGATTTGAAAGTGGGTGTGATGATTATATTTCAAAGCCATTTTCTATTGGTGTTTTAAAGTTTAAAATAAATGCAATCTTAAAAAGAAATTGTGGAGAAACTAAAAATATTTTTAAATATAAAGACTTGAAGATAGATTTTGATAGTAGAAAAGTTTATAAAAGAGATGAAGAAATATATTTAACTGCAACTGAGTATAAGCTTTTAGAATTGTTAAGCAAAAATAAGGGAAGAGCCATGACTAAAGAAATATTACTAGATAAGTTATGGGATAATAATGGTAACTATGTAGATGAAAATACATTGTCTGTTAATATAAGAAGACTTCGTAAAAAAATAGAAGATGATTCAAAAAATCCAGAATATATAATTACTTTGTTTGGGATTGGATATATTATGGGAGAATAAATTATGGCTAAGAATTTTAATAATTTAAATAAAATAAATAGATTGACTAGATGGTTTATTATAATAATTTGTATTACTTTTAATATTATAATTTTATTCACAACAAAGAATTATAAAATAAGCTCTATAGTTTTAGTTTTTTCTGTAATTATGATTATTGCATTTTATTTGTATGAAAAAATATTTGAAAACTATATGAATGATATACTAATAAAATTATCTGATATGTTAGCAACTATTTCTGATATGAGGGAAACAGAAGTTTTTTCTATGATAGATGATTCTATGTTTTCAAAACTACAATACCAAACCATAAAACTTACAAAAATTTTAAAATCACAAAATAATAAAATTGAAAAGGATAAAAATGAAATAAAGTCTTTAGTATCTGATATTGCACATCAGTTAAAAACACCTTTAACTAATATGAAGATGTATAGTGAATTTTTACAAGATGAAAATTTATCAAAAGAAGAAATAAGAGAGTTTAATGAAATAATATCTGTATCTTTAGATAAACTTTGTTTTTTGGTGGAGAGTATGATAAAAATGTCTAGACTAGAAAGTTCTGTTATAAATCTAAAGTTAAAACAAAGTGATTTAAATGATACAGTACTAATAGCTATAACAGATTTATATAAAAAGGCTCAATTAAAAAATATAAATATAAATTTTGAGCAAAAAAATAAAGTATCCATATCACATGATAAAAAGTGGACATCTGAAGCTATATTTAATATTATTGAAAATGCTATCAAGTATTCAAAAGAAAGTAGCGTAGTCAATATAAGTATTGAAGAGTATGAAATATTCACAAGAATAGACGTATCTGATGAAGGAATTGGAATAAGAGAAGATGAAATACCTAAAATATTTACTAGATTTTATAGAGGTAAAAATGTACAAAATGAAGAGGGAATAGGAATAGGTTTATATTTAAGCAGAGAAATCATTTCAAAACAAGGTGGATATATAAAAGTTAAATCAAATAATAAAGGAAGTATATTTTCTATATTTTTACCAAATGAAAAATCAGATGATTAAAACTAATAATCATCTGATTTTTTTAGTTTTAAAAATTTTATGAAAGTTGGTATATTTACTATAAGTGTCATAATAGAAATTGAAAGTACGATTACTGCAAAAGTAATATCTGTAGAATCTGGTATAGAATAAATAAAATCTACAATAGAAAAAACTATTAATAAAGAGATTAAGATGAGCCTATGAGTCACAACTCTTTTAAAGTAGGAAACTTTAGTGTGAACATTAGAAAATAAGCTGAATTTGCCTAAGTATTTTTTTCTTCTAAAGAATGCCCAATTGTAATGACAATGAACATATTCAATATTCCATTCATCATCTAGATAATTAAGGAAATCTTGATGCTCTAGGGTACAAGGAAGACTTTCAAATAATTCAAGGCTATAATAATATTCACCAGGATTGCAAGGCTCAAATTCATACTTAAAAAAATTAAATTTTTTCAAAGCATATCCTTTAGAGCACATATCATTAATCCATTTTTCTTTTTTTTCATAATTAGCTAATGTAAAAAACTTATAAATAACCATGCTCAAATCCTCCGCAATAATTCTAATAATAATTTATATGATAATTAGAATATCTATATAATAATTATAGGCTTCTTTATAAAAAATTAACATTAAATATAAATATATATTCAATGAATTTGTTTTATTCAAAAATAGTGAAGACTTCAGTTGCTTAATCATATAAAATTACATTAAAGGATTGATATCAAGAATATTTTAATAATATAGGGGGGATAAATATGATTTGTAAAAATTGTGGCTCAATTATAAAAAATAACGAAGAGTACTGTAGAAAATGTGGTAGCTTAGTTATTAATTTTAATGATAAAACAAATAAAGAGCTAGAAAATGTATGTGTTGAAAATAATTTAAGAGGAAAACTTAAAAGTTTGTTTAATTTATTATCAAGAAATGAAAAAAGTAATCATGATACAAATAAGATTAATAAAAATAATAAATTAAGTTATAAAAATATACAAAATATAGATAAGCAGTTTTCAAAAAAGATTAATGAGTACAAAAAGAATTACTTAAAATAAAAAGACTTCATAAAAGTATAAATATTATAATGATTTAATTTAAAAAAATAGAGAATAATAAATTAAAAGTATTGATACACTAATCAATACTTTTTTGTTTGGAAGACAATTGTATTTTAAATTAATTTAGTCTAAAATAAGGACAAACTTTTACAAAAGATGAAATACTAATGATACTATTGCCCAAATTGATTTATATAAATTTATATTAAATAAATTATTTCTTAATATTAGTATATTCCATTGATAAAAAACATAGAAAATAAAATAAGAGTTAGGGATACTAAACTTTTAAACAATTAATATAAACTATTATAAAATAAAAACTTAAAAAAAGTTAGTGAAATACAGTATTTAAGTGAATTACTAATTTATTAAAAAAAATTAAATAAACTATTGAATTATTTTGGGAATTTTTATATAATAGCTATTGTTGTTTACAAATTTTAAACTTAATGTTTACATATAATGACGTGAAACTAAAAAATAAAAAAAGCTAAGTAGATATAAAACTTAATTATAATAAAAGCAATGTTCGACAATATTTAAATAAAATTAATTAAATAAAGGAGGTGTGGTCAATGGATATAGGTGGAAAAATAAAAAGAATGAGAATTGAAAAACAGCTGACCCAGGAGGAACTGGCCAATAGGTGCGAGTTATCAAAAGGGTTTATATCTCAACTTGAAAATAACTTAACATCACCGTCTATTGCGACCTTAACTGATATATTAGATATACTTGGAACAAATTTAAGAGAGTTCTTTAATGAAATAAATGATGAGAAAATTACATTCACAAAAGATGATATGTTTGAAACTGAGGATGAAGATTTAAAATATACATTAAAATGGTTAGTTCCAAATTCACAAAAAAATGAGATGGAGCCTATAATAATAACTTTACAGCCAGGTGGACAATATAAAGAAGAGAAACCTCATGAAGGAGAAGAGTTCGGATACGTCCTTGCAGGTTCTATAATATTACATTTAGGAGATAAAAAAAGCAAGGTTAAAAAGGGAGAAAGTTTTTACTTCAAACCTAGAGCAAATCATTATATTTCCAACCCAGGTAAAAAAGAAGCAAGGGTGGTTTGGGTAAGTACGCCACCAACATTTTAAGCAACGGATATATCTGAAATGGTAATGAAGATATATCGTTGGCGCGATGAACAAAGAGAATTTTAAGCAACGGATATATACGAAATGGTAATGAGTATATATCGTTGGAACTGAGAGAAGTAGAGCGAATTTTAGAATAGAAGAGGTGTTTACATTGAAACAGGAAAATATAATTGAATTAAAAAATATATGCAAAACATATGAAGATAATACAGTTTTAAGTGATTTAAACTTAGATATAAAAAAGAATGAATTTTTAACTTTACTTGGTCCTAGTGGATGTGGAAAAACAACTACTTTAAAAATAATAGCAGGTTTTGAATTCGCTGATAAAGGGAAAGTTTTATTCCAAGGGAAAGATGTAAATGAAATTCCTCCATATGAAAGACCAGTAAATACAGTATTCCAAAAATATGCATTATTCCCACACATGAATGTATATGAGAATATAGCATTTGGACTAAAAATAAAGAAAATGGATAAAAAGACAATTGATGAAAAAGTTAAGAAAATGCTTAAATTAGTTGCTCTTCCAGGATTTGAGAAAAGAAGTGTAGACTCATTAAGTGGTGGTCAACAGCAGCGTATTGCAATAGCTAGAGCATTAGTCAATGAACCAAAAGTTCTTTTACTAGATGAACCACTTGGAGCATTAGATTTAAAATTAAGACAAGAGATGCAAAGAGAGCTTAAAAATATACAGCAACAATTAGGAATTACATTTATATTTGTAACCCATGACCAAGAAGAAGCACTTTCTATGTCAGACACAATAGTTGTAATGAACAAAGGTAAAATACAACAAATGGGAACTCCTGAAGATATATATAATGAACCTGAAAATGCATTTGTTGCTAGATTTATAGGTGAAAGTAATATAGTAGATGGTATCATGCATGAAGATTTCTTAGTTGAATTCTGTGGTAAAAACTTTGATTGTGTTGATAAAGGATTTGAAAAAAATGAAGAGGTTCAGATTGTAATAAGACCTGAAGATATAAAAATGGTTAAACCTGAAGAAGGTATGTTAAGTGGTGAAGTTACATCTTGTGTATTCAAAGGTGTTCATTATGAAATGACAGTAGAGGCTTGTAATAATACTTGGTTACTTCACAATACAAAATCAGCAGAAGTAGGCAGTAAGCTTGGTATGGATATCTATCCAGAAGACATACATATTATGAAGAAAACAGGGGATGATGATTTATATGAATAATAGTAAAAATAAATTAGGCTTAAAAATAACATCTCCATATATATTATGGAGTGGCTTATTTATAGTAATTCCTTTATTTCTAATAGTATTTTTTGCCTTTACTAAAATGGAAGGTGGAGAGTATATTTTCAACCTTGATAATTTTAAGGAACTAATGAACCCACTATATATTAAAGTATTTTGGAGATCCATAAGACTTGCACTAATATCAACAATATTATGTTTAATTATAGGATATCCAACAGCTTATATAATATCTAGAACAAAAGCATCAAGACAAGGAACGTTGCTTATGCTTGCAATAATACCAATGTGGATGAACTTCTTACTTAGAACTTATGCATGGTCAGCAATTTTAGGTAGAGAAGGTATCTTGAATACAATACTGACTACTATAGGTTTACAGCCTGTTAATATTTTATATACAGATTTAGCTGTAATGTTAGGTATGGTTTATAACTTTCTACCATTCATGATATTACCTATATATACGGTATTATCAAAAATGGATCACGATTTAATAAATGCTGCAAAAGATTTAGGTGCTAATGGAATCCAAGTATTTTATAAAATAATATTTCCACTTAGTATGCCTGGAGTAGCTTCTGGAATAACAATGGTATTTATGCCAGCAGTGTCTACTTTTGTAATTTCAAAATTACTAGGTGGTGGGCAATTCATGCTAATTGGTAACTTAATAGAACAACAATTTATGTCAGTTGGAGATTGGCATTTTGGTTCTGCTATATCATTATTCATGATGCTAGTAATTTTAATCACTATGGCAATAATGAATAAATTTAGTGACGAGTCAGATAAGGAAGGCGGTGGATTATTATTATAAAAAAATTCACATCAAATATATATTTAACGCTAGTGTATATATTTTTATATGCACCAATAATTACACTAGCAGTATTTTCATTTAATGATTCAAAATCAATGGCTAAATGGAATGGATTTAGTTTAAGATGGTATGAAAAGTTATTTGAGAACTCAAGAATTATGGATGCATTATATTATACAGTAATAGTGGCAGTAATAGCGTCTTTAGTAGCCACAGTAGTTGGAACTATTACAGCAATAGGAATTCATAAAATGAAACAAGGTAAACTTAGGGGATTATTACTAAATATAAATTATCTTCCAATTTTAAACCCAGATATAGTAACAGGGGTAGCATTAATGTCTTTATTTGTATTCATTAATATGGAATTCGGATTTACTACAATGTTATTATCTCATATAGTTTTCAATATACCTTATGTAATACTTTCTGTTTTACCTAAATTAAAGCAATTACCTGATAATATAGAAGATGCAGCTTTAGATTTGGGAGCAACACCTTGGTATGCTCTTAGAAAAGTAGTATTACCTCAAATAAAACCAGGCATAATATCAGGTATGATTATAGCATTTACCATGTCGATAGATGACTTTGTTATAAGTTTCTTTACAACAGGAAATGGTGTTACAAACTTAGCTATTGAAGTGTATTCAATGACAAGAAGGGGAATATCACCAGAAATCAATGCACTATCTACTTTAATGTTTGTAAGTGTAATTATATTACTAGTTTTATCAAATATATCACAAAGTAAAAAAACAATTAATAATTAGATAATACAAAGGGAGGATAAAAATGAAATTTAAAAAATTAACTGCTTTAGGCTTAACTTTTGCATTATCAGCTAGTATGTTAGTTGGATGCGGTGGAGGAAAAAAATCAGCAGAAGTTTTAAATATATATAATGTTGGAGATTATATAGATGAAGAGCTGATAGAAAAATTTGAAGAAGAGACAGGTATACAAGTCGTATATGATACTTATGATACTAATGAGGGTATGTATCAAAAATTAAAAAGTGGAAGTACAAATTATGACCTTATATTCCCATCAGACTATATGGTAGAAAAATTAATAGAAGAAGACTTAATTAGTGAAATAGATTATGCGAATATACCAAATTATGAAAAGAATATGATGGATTCTTTTAAAGACTCTTCATATGATGCAAAAAATAAACATAGTGTTCCATACCTTTGGGGAACTTTTGGTATAGTTTATAATAAAACTATGGTAGATGAAGCAGATTTAAAAGGTTGGGATGTTCTTTGGAATAAAAAATACGAAGGGCAAATTCAAATGTTAGATTCTGTTAGAGATACTATGGGAATTGCTTTAATGAAATTAGGATATTCTATAAATACTAAAGATTCTAAAGAAATAGAACAAGCAAAAAAAGAATTAATAAAACAATTACCTCTTGTTCAGGCTTATGTAAATGATGATGGAAAAGATAGAATAGTAGCTGGAGATGCAGCTATGGGTGTTTATTACTCAGGAGATGCTTCTGTAATGATGTCAGAAAATAAAGATTTAGGATACTATATACCTGAAACAGGGACTAATAAATGGATAGATGCTATGTGTATTCCTAAAATTGCTGAAAACAAAAAAGAAGCAGAGCAATTTATTAACTTTATGCTAGACGCAGAAAATGCATTAAAAAATGTTGAATATATACAATATTCTACTCCTAACCAAGCAACTTATGATTTATTAAGTGATGAAATGAAAAATGATCCAACAGCTTATCCAAGTGATGATATAATAGGAAAATCTGAGGTATTTTTAAACTTACCTAAAGATGTTTTAAAATTATATGATGATGCTTGGACAGAAATTAAATCTCAATAAGATTTTAAATGGGAAGATATGGTTGTTTAAATATGACCATATCTTTTTTGTATATAAAAAATTGAAAAATATAAAAAAATTGATATAATGATTTTATATAAAATTGAAAATACTTTCATAATCGTAAAGGGGGAGAGTTTTGTGTTAATAGAAGTAAATAAAGATATAATGCAAAGTCTTACAAAAACAGAAGGTGAAATAATAAGGTTTATAAATAATAATGAAGATAGATTATCTGAATTATCTATAGTTGATATTGCCTTTGATACTTATTCTTCTCCA
>NZ_JAGHFM010000270.1 GCF_017888745.1 Terrisporobacter sp.
ATTTAGGAAGATATGAAAATACAGTATTTAAAAAAGAAAATATATCAGACTCTTCTATAGTAAAATACTCGAGCAAAGATATGAATTTTTATTTTGATAAAGATACTAACTTTTTGCTAAAAAAAGAAGAGTTAATAAATGGTGAAGTAACTCAAACTATAGAATATGAAAAAATAGATAAAACATCAAAACTTAGTAAGTCTTTATTTAAGCAAGAATCGCCGCTAATAAAAGGATATACTGGATATTTAAGTAGTTTAAAGATTAATCATATAAATGCAAATAAAGAAGTTCCTTTAAATGAAGCTATGGGATAATTAAATTGAGATATCTGTATTGTATAGGCAAATTTCTTGACATGGATGATGTATAACGATTTACAACGCCATATTAGTTGTGCAAAATATTCAGTATATTTAGTACATAAGAAAAAACAGATAAAGTTTTAGTGGGGGGTATAGTATGAAAAAACTAATGATTTTGATCACATTACTAGTTACATTAATTATTACAGGATGTACACAAACAAAAGATTTTCAAATAGAATATGATGAATTATCTGAAGAACAAGCTAAGTTATTAACACTAACAGGTAATAGAGTATATAAGTACAACCTAAAAAATCCACCTAATGATAAAAATTATGAATTAAAGTTAGTGTATGAAGTGTATAAAAACAATAAGAAAATAAAAGAGAAAGATATAATAGGTATGGCATATGGGCCTACTAATGAAGAGATAAATAATATTATATTAGAAATAAATATTCAAGATAATAAAATAAGATGTATTTCAGGACAGAACGGTGAAGCTTATTCTTCTATTGATATAGATGAAAATATAGAAGAATTATCACATCAATTTTTTACTAAAACTACTAAAATAAATTTGGGCGATGAGATATATCTATTTCATGGATTAAAAGGTAAGAATGGTCTTAAAATTTCTGATTTAGGATTATTATCTAAAGAAGATAAAGATAGATATATAAAAGAGAATGAATTGAACGTATTTTTAAAATTGATATGTGAAAAAAAATAGACTTTTTAAAATATGATATTATTATTTATTAATATCACAAAATTTTAACTATATGGTGGCTACCTTAAAGTTTTAAACAAAAAGAAAATATTAAAAGTATTAATCGTAAATATAAAAACACATTAATAATATTATTAATGTGTTTTTTATTTTGGTTTTATTCTATAGTCAGGTATATCTATAAAAATACTTGAAATAGTTATGTAAAAACAATATTTAAAAGAGAAATTGTAAATACTATGTCTATAATTAAAAAATAAGGAGGTATTATTATGGAAAATAATATGGCTATGGAATATCCTATGTTTTGTTATCAATGTGAACAGACGGTAGGAGGAAAGGGCTGTACTAAAATGGGGGTATGTGGTAAAACACCTGAAATAGCAGCATTACAAGATTTACTTATATATCAAATAAAGGGTATAAGTTGCTATGCTAAAGAAATTGTTGAAAAAGGTGAAAATGTAGATAAGGATATAGTTAGTTTTATAGAAAATAGTTTATTTACTACCTTAACCAATGTAAATTTTGATGCAGATGTTCATGTGGAAATGTTAAGAAAATCTCAAAAAATTAAAGAAGCATTAAGAAGTAAAGTCGGGAGTATAAAGAATGATACAGAGCATGCTACATATAATTTAAGTGAAACAAAAGCTGAAATGTTAAAAGATGCAAAGAAAGCTGGAATAATGTATGACCAGAATTTAGATCCAGATATTCGTTCATTAAGACAAACTATTTTATATGGTCTAAAGGGAATAAGTGCTTATGGACACCAAGCTAGAGAACTTGGATATTATGATGACCAAGTAGATAATTTTTATGTAAGAGCATTGGAGGCCACTACAGATGATAATTTAGGTGTGGAAGAATTAATCAGATGGACTATGAGAACTGGTGACATGAGTGTGGCTGTCATGAAAAAATTAGATGAGGCTAATACTACAGTTTATAAAAATCCAACCCCTCATAAAGTTAATGTGCACAGAAAAAAAGGACCATTTATAATTGTATCAGGGCATGACTTAAAAGATTTAGAGATGTTACTTGAACAAACAGAAGGAAAAGGCATAAACATATATACACATGGTGAAATGATTCCATGTCATGGATATCCAGAGTTAAAAAAATACTCTCACTTAGTAGGAAACTTTGGTGGAGCATGGCAAGATCAACAAAAAGAGTTTGATAATATACCTGGATGTATACTTATGACGACAAACTGCCTAATGAGACCTAGAGAAACTTATAAAGATAGAATTTTCACTACAAGTGTAGTAGGATGGGATGGAGTTAAGTATATTGGTAAAGGTGAAGATGGAAAAAAAGATTTTAGCGAAATAATAAATAAAGCTTTAGAATTAGGTGGATTTGATGAAGAGCAAGAACCACATGAAATATTAGTTGGATTTGGACATCATTCAACTTTAAGCCATGCAGATACTATTGTTAATGCAGTAAAAGATGGTAAGATAAAACACTTCTTTTTGATAGGAGGATGTGATGGAGCTAGACCTGGTAGAAATTATTATACTGAGTTTGCTAAAAAAGTTCCTGATGATTGTGTAATACTTACTTTAGCTTGTGGAAAATATAGATTCAATAAATTAAATTTTGGTGAAGTGGCAGGACTTCCTAGACTATTAGATGTAGGTCAATGTAATGATGCATATTCAGCAGTGAGAATAGCAACAGCACTTGCAGATGCATTTGGCACAGATGTTAATGGATTACCATTATCTATAATTCTATCATGGTATGAGCAAAAAGCAGTAGCTGACTTACTAGCCTTATTATCATTAGGAATAAAGGGAATTTATTTAGGACCTACTTTACCAGCTTTTTTAAGCCCAAATGTACTTCAATACTTAGTAGATACTTTTGATTTAAGACCTATAAGTAC
>NZ_JAGHFM010000271.1 GCF_017888745.1 Terrisporobacter sp.
ATGATAAAATAGATATTTCAAATATTTCTACAGTTGAAATTTCACCATCTAAATCAACTAAAGAAGGTAAATTTATGTTACAAAGTATGTATTTATCTTCTATAAATAAGGATAATAACCCAAATAAGGATAATAACTCAGAGGTTAAAGTAGAAAGTTCAAATTCAATGGTTAAATATATGTTGATTTGTGCTATAACATCTTTTATCTTATTTATATTTTACAAAAAAATAATTAAATATAAGAGAAACTAATTTTTCTATTTATCTAATGACATAAAATTAGAACATGTTAATTTAATTCAACTGTTTCTGTTTAATATTAAAAAGGGCCGTAATGATATATAATCACTATGGCTTTTTTTATGACAGAATATATTCAATATCTATAAACTATAATAATATTTAATTTCTTAATTTATAAAAAATACTATTGAAAAATATAAAAAATATCTATTGGTTGTATAAAAATTAACAATGTTGGATTTTATGAAATTGTATACAATATACCAAACAGAACAAAAATTTAAGTAAGATATAGGTTGACAGATTACTTTAAGTCATTATAAATAGTTGTTTTCTTTAAAAATTTTAACTAAAATAAAATTTTATATAAAAAATAGATAATAATTGTTGACACTTTTAAGGTGATAAAGTAATATTGAATCAAGATAAGATTGTGAATTAACTAACAAAGTTTAATATAAATTTTTCAGGAGGGGTTTAAAATGACAAAAGCAAAAGGAAATTTAAAAGTAGTAGATAACAATGAATTTAGTGTTGAAAATATGATAGACGAATTAGTGGTAAAAGCTGAAAAAGCAAAACAAGCTATGTTAAGTTTAGATCAAGAAGCAATAGATAACATAGTAAGAGAAATGTCTATGGCTGGTTTAGATAAACATATTGAATTAGCACAATTAGCAGTAAATGAAACTAAAAGAGGAGTATTTGAAGACAAAGTAACTAAAAATATGTTCGCTACTGAATATATTTATAATAGTATAAAATACAAAAAGACTGTTGGTGTTATAGAAAAGAATGAAGAAGAAGGATACATGTTAATAGCTGAGCCAGTGGGAGTAATAGCAGGGGTAACTCCAGTTACTAACCCAACTTCAACTACAATGTTCAAATCTATAATATCAATGAAAGGTAGAAATCCAATAATCTTCAGTTTCCATCCATCAGCTCAAAAATGTTCAGCTGAGGCAGCTAGAATATTAAGAGATGCAGCTATAAAAGCAGGAGCTCCAGAAGATTGTATACAATGGATAGAAAAACCTTCAATAGAAGCTACTAACTTATTAATGAAGCATAATGGAGTATCTATGATACTTGCAACTGGTGGACCAGGAATGGTTAAATCAGCTTATTCTTCAGGAAAACCAGCTCTAGGGGTTGGAGCAGGTAACGTTCCTTGCTACATAAACAAAACTGCAGATATAAAACAAGCAGTAAATGACTTAATACTTTCTAAAACATTTGATAACGGAATGATATGTGCTTCTGAGCAAGCGGTTATAATAGATGAAGAAATATACGATGAAGTAACTGACTTAATGAAATATTATGGATGCTATTTTGTAAATAAAGATGAAAAAGCAAAATTACAAGCTTTAGTTATAGATAACAAAACTTGTTCATTAAATCCAAATATAGTAGGACAAAGTCCATATACAATAGGTCAAATGGCAGGTATAAATGTTCCTAAGGATGCAAAAATGATAGTTGCAGAACTTGAAAAAGTTGGAATGGAAGATCCTTTATCAAAAGAAAAATTATCTCCAGTTCTTGCTTGTTTCAAAGTTAAAGGAGCAGAAGAAGGAATACAAAAATGTGTAGAAATGACTGAATTTGGGGGATTAGGACATTCAGCTGTTATACACTGTAATGATGATGATTTAGTAGTAGAATTTGGACAAAGAGTAAGAACAGGTAGATTACTTGTAAATGCACCTTCTACTCATGGAGCAATAGGTGATATATACAATGTAAACGTACCATCATTAACATTAGGATGTGGATCAATGGGTAATAACTCAACAACAGAAAACGTAAGTACAACTAACTTAATAAATGTTAAAAAGGTTGCTATGAGAAAAGTAAATATGCAATGGTTCAAAGTACCAGAAAGAATATATCATGAGTTTGGTTCTTTAAGCTACTTAGAAAAATTACCAAATGCAAATAGAATAATGATAGTTACTGATAGAGTAATGGCTCAATTAGGAAATGTTGATAGAATAACTCATCATTTAAGAAAAAGAAGAAATCCAGTAATGATAGATATATTCTGTGATGTAGAACCAGATCCATCAGTAGAAACAGTATTAAATGGTGCAGAAGCTATGAGAAAATTCAAGCCTGACACTATAATAGCTCTTGGTGGAGGTTCAGCAATGGATGCTGCTAAAGCTATGTGGTTATTCTACGAAAACCCAACTGCAAACTTTGATGATTTAAGATTAAAATTTGCTGATATAAGAAAGAGAGTATTCAAGTTCCCTAAATTAGGAAGACAAGCTCAATTAGTTTGTATACCAACTACTTCAGGAACTGGTTCAGAAGTTACTTCTTTCGCAGTTGTTACAGATAAAGTGAATAACATGAAATATCCTTTAGCTGATTATGAGCTAACTCCAGATGTTGCTATAATAGATCCATCTTTAGTTATGACAGTTCCAGCATCAGTTACTGCTGATACAGGAGTAGACGTATTAACTCATGCAATAGAAGCTTATGTTTCTATAATGGCAACTGATTATACAGATGCATTAGCTTTAAAAGCTATACAATTAGTATTTGATTATTTACCAAAAGCTTATAGA
>NZ_JAGHFM010000272.1 GCF_017888745.1 Terrisporobacter sp.
CTTATTAAATTTTTATACATTCCTACTGGAGTACTTCCTGTAGCAAGACCTAATACTGAATTAGGTTTTAAAATTATTTGGCTCCCTATTATTTGTGCTGCTTTTTTACTTAATGCTTCATAGTTTTCACAAACTATTATTCTCATAATATAACCCTCCAATTTTTAATTACATAGTATATTTGTCTATTTATCAATATTAAAAAATAACTAGCTTAATTTATTAAAAATTATTTCTCCTTGTGATACAGTCATATAACAGTCCATCTCATCATTAAATATAGCTATATCAGCATCTTTATTTATTTCTAGACTACCTTTTCTATCATCCATATTAATTGATTTTGCTGGATTTAGAGAAGCTAAATTTATAGCTTCATTTAAAGATAAATTAGTTTTTTTCATAAAGTTATATACAGCCTTGTTTAAGTTCAAGACACTTCCTGCTAAATTACCAGCGGCAAGTCTTGCAGCGCCAGCTTTTACGAAAACATCTTGACCACCAAGATCATATTTTCCATCTGGCATGCAACCAGCTCTCATACAATCAGTTATTAATATTACTTTATCTTTACCTTTATTGTTTAATACGAATTGGAATAATTCTGGATTTATATGAATATTGTCACAGATTATTTCACAATAAACATCGCTAGTAAGAGCAGCTCCAACTACACCCATTTCTCTATGATTTAAAGGTGTCATAGCATTAAATAAATGAGTTATATTAGATGCTCCAAATTTTATGGCTGATATAGCTTCTTCATAAGTGGCATTAGTGTGAGCTATAGATAAAGTTATATCAGTTTTTTCTTTTACTTCTTTTGTAAAATTAAAATTTTTATCAACTTCAGGAGCATAAGAAATTATTTTGATAATATCAACATAATCTTCTATGAATGGAAAATTAGGTACTTGTATAAACTCATCGCTTTGAGCACCTTTATATTTATTATTTATAAAAGGTCCTTCTAAATGAGCACCAATTACTTGAGCACCATTATACTTTATGTTCATAGATTCTCTTATAGTATCTAGAGCTTCATGTATATCTTCCTTTGACATAGTCATTGTTGTAGGTAGAAAAGAAGTAACACCATTTGCCTTGATGCCATTACCTATAGTTTTTATAGCATCTACAGATTTATCCATAACATCACAATTGCAGCTACCATGTACATGAATATCAATAAGACCTGGAGATACATACATACCTCTTGCATCAATAATATCTGCGCCTTCAGGTACTTTATCATATAATCCAATTATCTTGTCATTGAATACAATTACTTTATTTTCTAATATTTCACTTTCTTTTATTATTTTTCCATTAATAATAGCCTTCATAAATCCCCCTTAAAATTTTAATCTTCGTTAAGAATAATTTCATACTGATGTTTGTCAGTAAGAAATAGAGAACTAGTATATTCTAAAACTTCTTCATTATTTGTAAACACAACTCTATCAATTTTTAATGCAAGAGAATTTACCTCTGTATTTAAAAGTTTTGACTGAGATTTATTAAGTATTATAGGATTAATAACTTGCCTAGCTTTTTGTGTTTTATGAAAATACTTTTCTCTAAATAGCTTATATATAGAATTTTTTCTAATTAATTCTTCTGTTAAGTCAGAACACATATATTTTGGTATATATATTTTTTCTAGAATAGTAGGTTCATCTTCAATATACCTAACTCTTTCTATTTCATATACAAAAGAGTTATTATCTTCTAACTGTAAATTTTCCCTAACTTTTTCATCTATTTCATTATGTAATTTAAATTTCAGAATTTCATTTTTTACTTTAAGTTTTTTATCTTGAGCTATTTCTGTAAAACCATACATTTTTTCATAGGTTAACTTTTGTTTTTTATAAGATACAAAAGTTCCTTTACCTTGCCTTCTTTCTAGAAGGCCTTGATTTACTAAGTTGATAATAGCTTTATTTACAGTCATTCTACTTATATTTTGTATTTTACAAAGCTCTCTTTCAGATATTAGATAATGCCCTTCTTGCAATTCATTATTATTAATCATTTCCTTAATAATTTCGGAAAGTTGAAGATGAAGGGGCGTTTTTGAGTTTTTATCTACTAATTTCATTTTTATCCTTTCTTTGGTATATACCCATTGGCATATACCTATTGGTATATACCAATCTTATGATTTGATTATAGTGGAAATTGTTTGCAAGGTCAATACAATATAGATTAATTTATTATAAATATATTTTTATATAAATTAGTAATGAAAGTATGTAATAAAAGAAATAATATATTTTAGTAAATTATTGTTAATAATAAATAATATTACATATTAGAAAGGAAATTAGTTATGAATAAATCGTATTGGATGTTATCATCAAAAAGCAATGATTATAAGAGTTTGAAAAATGATATTGATACAGATTGTTTAATTGTTGGTGCTGGGATTGCTGGCCTTACTACTGCTTATTTATTAGCTAAAGAAAATAAAAAAGTGGTAATTGTGGATGCAGATAAAGTAGGATTTGGAGCATCGGGAAGAAATACTGGGAAAGTTACCAGTCAACATGGTTTAATATATGACTCTATTAAAAAGAAATATTCTTCTCAAAAGGCTAAATTATATTATGAAGCAAATGAAGAAGGATTAGATTTAGTTCAAAATATTATAAAAGAGCACAATATCAATTGTAATTTTAAATTAGTTCCAAGTTTTATATATACACAAGAAGATAAATATGTTGAGCAATTAAAAAAAGAATATGAAACATGTAAAGAATTAAAAATACCATGTGAATATTATGATAAGATAAAAGGAATCCCAATTGAAACAAAAGGTGCACTTTGTTTCAAAAAACAAGGGCAGTTTAATCCTAAAAAATATTTAGACTCTTTAGCTAAAATAAATATAGATATGGGTGTAGAAATATATGAAAACACTCCAATTGTAGATGTTGAAGTTGGAAAAGAGTGCAAGGTGAAATGTGCTAATGGTAATATTATTACTACAAAAAACTTAATTTTAGCATCTTGTAATGCATGGTATGATGGCCTAATGCTTTATTTTTCAAAAGAAGAAGCATCTAGATCTTATTTATTATGCTCCAAGTTAGATGAAGATATATTAGATGGAAATTATATTAATGTAGAACAGCCTGTAAGAACTTTTAGAACTTATGAAGATGACAATGGAGAAAAGTATATAATAGCAGGCGGACAAGATCATAAGACTGGTAAATGTAATAATGAAATGGAAAATTATAAAATTATAACTGACTTCACTAAGAAAAACTTTGCAACGGGAGAAATAATATGTAAATGGTCAACGCAAGATTATATATCTTTTGATAACATTCCGTATATGGGAAGAATAAATATGAAAGAAAATAATGTTTATATAATAACTGGAACAAGTAAATGGGGATTAAGTAATGCTAGTATAGGCGCAGTACTAATAAAAGATTTAATTGTAAAAGGTTCATCAAAATATGAAGATTTGTTTAATCCAAGTAGATTGAAAAGTTATCTTAATAGTAGGTTTG
This sequence comes from Terrisporobacter sp., assembly GCF_017888745.1. GTDB lineage: Bacteria > Bacillota > Clostridia > Peptostreptococcales > Peptostreptococcaceae > Terrisporobacter. The sequence continues at coordinate 3,528 of NZ_JAGHFM010000272.1, forward strand.
TAGGTGAAAATTTAGAAGTTGCATATGACTATATAAAAGGTAAATTAATTTCTGGAAATAGTGATTTACCTAAAAAGAATGAAGGTAAAATAGTAAATCTTTATGGAAAAAGATACGGTGCTTATAGAGATAAAGACGGAGAACTTTTTATTGTTGATATAACTTGCACTCATTTAGGCTGTGAACTTAGATTTAATAGTGGGGAGAAAAGCTGGGATTGCCCATGCCATGGATCTAGATTTGACTATAAAGGAAATATTTTAAATGGTCCTGCTTTGAAACCTTTAAAACGCTATGGTGATGGGAAGAATGACGTTAACCCTAAACTAATATGATAACAATAATGAAAAATAAAATGAAAACAATAGATATATTAAAAGCTTTGAATATATTATTGTATATTTTCTATATATTCTCTGTAGGATTTTTTATAGTCAAATATAAATATAATTATTCTTTAATTTGTGCAGGATGTATAATAGGAACATATTTACTTAGAGTTGGAAACAAGAAATATGGTTATTTATTTAATGATTTATTAATAATAATGATTGATTTATTCATTATGTTTTCTTTAGCATTAGGGACTTCTTATGGGCTATATAAAATCAATCATTATGATGATTTTTTGCATATATGGTCAGGTTTTATTGCAAGTACGGTGGCTTTTGTTGTTATTAATGTTTTTACAGAACAAGAAGATAGAAAGAATTTAAAAAAGGCTTTTTTATTTATTTTCATTTTTATGTTTAGCATGGCAGTAGCTAGTTTATGGGAAATACTTGAATTTACTATAGATCAAATTTGGGCAATAAATTGTCAGGCTGGTGGTCTAAATGACACTATGATAGATATGATTGATGGTTTAGTAGGAACCACAATTATTACACCATTTTTGATTAGAAAATTATAATTTAATTATAAAATTCATAAAAAGTTCATATTACTTTCTATTAGTATTCACACAAAAATAATTAAATGTTATAAAATATATATAGTAATAATATTAGGAGGGAAAAGATGTCTCAAGATAAAAATAATAGAGAAAATACAAATGAAGATTTCAGGAATAAATCTTTAGATGTATCAAATGCTAAAAATAATAGTGATATTATTGAAGAAGATTTAAAAAATGAAGTTTTAACAGAAGATTCAAATCAGAAAGAAAAACATATCCAAGAAGATAATAAATTAAAAAATCATAAAAAACAAAATAGGAATTATAAATCATATTTTACTGGTGAAAAAGGTAAAAAATTATTATCTATTAGTTTAGTGGCAATTATAGGATTAGGTATAGGATTTTATGCAGGTAAAGATGTAGGTAGAGGACTTCCTGCTACTCATAAAAACTACTCAAAGTCAAAAGTATTAGCTACTGTTGATGATGTGAAAATAACTGGAGAAGATTTTAGTAGGAGAATGGAGCCATATTTCTATTATCAAGGGCTTAAAAAGTTATCTGCTGAAGAGATAGAATCATATGAGGCAAATACTATAAACTATATGACTAATCTAGAAGCGCTATACAAAGCAGGAAAAGAAGATGATATAAAGATATCTGATGAAGATTTAGATGAAAATTATGATACTATGATAAGTACTATATCATCTTATTTTAATATGAGTGAAGAAGAATTTTTAAAAGAATTTAATTTGACATCAGATTATATTAAAAATTCATTAGAAAAAGAAATGATAGCTACTGAATATTTAACTGCAAATAGTGAAGTTAGTGAAAAAGAAGCAAAAAATTATTACGATAAAAACAAAGAAGATTTTTTTGAAATAAGTGCATCTCATATTTTAATTAGTAATACTGATGAAGATGGAGAGGAAGTTAGTGATGAAAAGAAAAAAGAAAATAAAGAACTAGCTGAAGAGTTATTAAAAAGAGTTCAAAAAGGAGAAAGTATAGAGGATTTAGCACTAGAATATTCTGATGATACTTATAGTGCAAGTAATGGAGGAGATTTGGAATTCTTCTCTAAGGGTGAAATGAGTGAAAACTTTGAAGAAGCTGCTTTTTCTCTGGATGTAGGAGAAATTTATTCAAAAGTTGTTGAAACACCATATGGCTATCATATAATTAAAAAGACTGGTGAGCAATATACAGATTTTGATGATGTCAAAGAAAGTTTAATTGAATCTTTAACTAGTGATAAACAAAGTAATCTTTTACAGGACGCTCTTGAAAAATATAATGTAAAAATTAATATGTAATATTTAAAAATAAAAGCTCCTATTTATCATAAATAGGAGCTTTTATAATTTGATTAATTATCATAAATTTGGTATTATAATTGTATTATAAAGAGGGGGATAAATATATGATAATTAAAAAATCACAAATAAAAACAGATGAATCTAATATTCGAGATGGAAAAGGAATGGTAAAGAGAGAGTTTTTAGTTGAAAGTGATAATTTAAGAGGTAAGGCAAAATTATTTTCTAGAATTACAATACCACCTGGAAACTCTATAGGAATGCATGATCATACAGATGATTTTGAAATTTACTATATATTAAGAGGCAAGGCACAGGTACTTGATAATGGTGAATTAGTAGAAGTTGCTGAAGGTGATATAGTATATACTGCAGATGGAAATAGTCACTATATTGAAAATATAGGTGATGAAGAATTGGATTTTATTGCTGTAGTAATAAATGAGTAAGCTGAGACTCTAGGTTTAATCCTAGAGTTTTTTATTGGAAAGCAATAATTGCTTCTTTTTTAGATTATTTCTATCCAAATCTGATAAAATTTTATTATCATATATTAAAGTATTTTAAAGTTTAAATATACATTTTCGAAAAAAATGTTATAATAGTAACTAGTGTTATTTTTAATATAATAATGGAGGATTTAAATGAGCAATACAAAATCACAAATAAAAGAAATAATTATCGATTTCTTTAAAGAAAATTTAACAGAAGAATATAAACAAAAGAGTATCGAAATATTAGATAGATTGGAAGAAGCAAATGAAGAGATATTAAGTACTTCTAGAACAGACATATGGGCGTCTTCAATATTAAACATAGTGTTAGACATGAACGGTGTATTTAATAAAAAACATTCTATGTATATGACTAAGAAAGATTTCTCACAAAAAATAGGTGTTTCAGCAGGGACGATAAAAAATAAAGCTGAAGCGGTAAAAGAAATTTTAAATATAGTAGAAAATGATGAAAGAGCAATGATATCTTCTACACAAGAATCGACTAAAGAAGTGGAAGATAAGGAAGCTAAAATATCAGTAAAAGAAGAATCAGTTGTAGCAGTTAAAGATGAAAAAGAAGCTATGTATCAAAATTTCATGAAATTAGCTCATGAATCAAATGAATATAAGGAAAAAGTTGAATACTTTGAACAAGCTATAAAAGTTGCAGTAGATATGATAGAAAATAATGCAGAAGTTGTATATTGGGAAGATAAAGTAACTAGACCGTATATGATAGCATTACAAGACTTAGGAAATCTATGTTTAGAAAATAATAAGGAAGATTCTGCTAAAAAAGTTTATGAATTATTATTAAACTTAAATCCATTAGATCATCAAGGTATAAGATATAAATTAATAAATATACTTATAAAAAATAATTCAAGAAAAGAAATAAATGATTTATTTGTAAGATATAATGAAGATCAGTCTGCGACATGGTTATATAGTAAAGTTTTATACTACTATAAAAATAATAATATATTCATGGCGAAAGATGCTTTAAAGGAAGCTGTGAAGCGTAACAAATATATAGCATTAAAATTAATAAAATGGACTGCATTTATGCAAATGTCAGGAGTTTATATAAACCCAACACTTTTCGATGAAGCAAACTTCTATTGTGAAGAATCAGTTGATTTATGGAAAAGTACAAAAGGTTCAATAGACTGGTTATTAAAAAATGTGTTAAAAAAATAGGCTGTAATAATACAGCCTTTTTGTGTTTAATGAATTTTTATATATCTAGTTTTAAATCACCTGGCTTAATTAGTTTTTTTAATCTCATAACTTTAGCTATAGCCAAAGTTATAATTGTTGGTAAGATAAAGTGAAGTAATAATATGGAAATCAACATTTTAACTCCACCTTTTCCTGCAGCCTTCATGGCTGTAACTGTTCCAAACTGACCAACTAAGCCAGAAGTGCCCATGCCTGCACCTATTGGAATATTTTCTAACTTAAAAATAGTAGTAGACAAAGGTCCTATAATAGCTGATGCTAAAGTAGGAGGTATCCATATTTTCCAGTTTTTAATTATATTAGGCATTTGAAGCATAGATGTACCAAGTCCTTGAGCAAATAAACCACCAATTCCATTTTCTTTATAGCTCATAACAGCAAAGCCTATCATTTGGCAGCAACAGCCTACTGTAGCAGCTCCACCAGCAAGGCCACTAAGGTTTAGCATTATGCATATGGCAGCACTACTTATTGGCAGTGTTAATGCTATACCAACTAATACAGATACCAATGACCCCATTAAGATAGGTTGCATTTCTGTAGATCTCATAATTAAATTACCAAATGAATTCATAAATGTAGATACAGCAGGGCCTGTAAATAAAGCAGTAAGTACGCCGATTAATATTGTAACAGCAGGTGTAACTAGTTTGTCTATTTTTGTTTCTTTTGAAATAATTTTTCCGCACTCTACGGCAAAAATAGTGGCTATAAAAGCACCAACTGGACCACCCAGTTCATTTCCACAAGCGCCAACTAAAGCACATGAAAACATTACAAGAGGTGGTGCTTGAAGTCCATAGGCAATTGCAATAGCTATTGATGGACCAGTGACTTGTTTGGCCAATGGATTTATTACATCTGTAAATAAAGTTATTCCAAATTTTTCTCCTACTGTATTAAATATAGTACCAATCAGTAAGGATGAGAAAAGACCAAGAGCCATATAACTCAAGGCATCGATTAAATATCTTTGAACAGAAAACTCTATATTTTTATCTTTTAAGAATTTTTTTAAAGTACGTTTTTTCTTAATTTTTCCCATTATAAATCTCCCTCCAATAAAAAACTACTTAAGTAAATTATAATTATTTTATATAAATGATACAAATTTTTTTGAATTATATCGAATTATATTTTGTTTTAAAATTATATAAGATGGATAATAATTGAATTATAGAATAAAATAAAAATTATTGTTTTAATTAAATTAAAAATATTGAAAATATTGACCTATTTTAGATAAAATTATATAAAGATTAATGATACTTTTATATATATAGATAAAGGATTTATTATAATTATAAGTAATATAATAAGGTATAAATAAATTTATTGAAATAAACTGAATATAAATTATTTTTTAGTTGTAAGGAAATTATGTGTTATCTATTTTTTAGATAATATATAATTTTCAACTCTGTTACTTGAGCAACGGGCAAAGC
>NZ_JAGHFM010000036.1 GCF_017888745.1 Terrisporobacter sp.
TATTGAAGAAGGTGGTTATGGCTTTGATAACTATGCTGAACACTATGATAATAGTAAAACAAAAATTAGTAATATAAAATGTGCAGCTGGCAATTGTAAGTTTAATGAAGATGGTGAATGTTTTGCAAGAAATGTATTGATAAATGCAGCAAATGCTTCTTGTGATACGTTTGAGATTGAATAGTAAAAAAAGTCCTATGAATTATCATAGGACTTTTTTTACTTATAAGGACATTATATTGACTTCAAATCTGTGGGAAACTTCTAGGATAAAGTATTATCAATACATTTGAGAAATTGTAAAAAGGCAAATTTTGAGCAACGGGCAAAGCCGTTGGCGACATGAGCGAAGCGGATTTTTTATTGCAAAGCAATAATTATGAAGGCATTTTTTGCAATGTAAAAGTCATAAAATGTTATTTTATAGATATTATTTGCATAATATAATTGATCGTGTAAGAAGAAATAAGCAAATAACTATTTGTAAAAAGGAGATTTTATTATGAAATATAATTTTGATGAAATAATAGACAGAAGTAAAAATTACTCAGCTAAAATAGATGAACTTGAAATGAAATTTGGGAGAAAAGATTTAATACCTATGTGGATTGCAGATATGGATTTTAAAACGGCTCCACAAATAATAGATGCTTTAGTGAAAAGAGTTGAAGAGGGGATATGGGGTTATACCTCTAGACCTGCTGAATATTTTGAGTCAGTTAGAAATTGGCAAATATACAAAAATAATTGGCATGTTGAGACTAAATATATGTCTCATGCACTTGGTGTATTACCAATGCTTGCTAACGTATGTAATGCAATAATAGAGAAAGGGCAAAAGGTAATACTTCAAACTCCAGTATTCTCAGAATTTAAAACAGTTTTAGATAACTGGGGAATAGAGATAGTATACAACCCACTAATAAATAAAGATAATTACTATGAGATTGATTTTGATGATTTAGAAATAAAAGCTAAAGAAGCAGATTATATAATATTCTGTAGCCCTCATAATCCAGTGGGTAGAGTATGGACAAAAGAAGAAGTTGAAAAAATGGCTAAAATATGTATAAAAAATAATGTTACCATAATATCTGATGAAATGTATTCTGATATTATGCTATATGGATATAAACATACTCCAACAGCATCTATAAGTGAAGAAATAAGAAAAAATACTATAACATTTACTTCAGTTACTAAAACTTTCAACTTAGCAGGTGTTCAAGTTGCAACTTGTATATTCCCTAATATGGAAATGAGAAATAAGTATGAAAAAACTTTAGAAAAATTTGAAACTAAAAGAAATAATGCATTTAGTATAGTTGCTAATCAAGTAGCTATGAATGAAGGCAAAGAATGGTTTAATGAAGTATCTAAATACTTAGAAGACAATGCTACATTTGCTATGAATTATATAAGTGAAAATATACCTTCAATAAAATATTCTAAGCCAGAAGGAACTTATTTATTATGGATAGATTGTAGAAAATTTGGAATGACTCAAGACGAATTAGTTGATTTCTTTGTAAATGAAGCTAGGTTAGCATTAAATAATGGTACTACATTTGGTGTGGAAGGAACAGGATATATGAGAATGAACTTAGGATGCCCTAGAGTTGTTTTAGAGCAAGCATTAAAACAATTAGAAGATGCTGTAAATAAATTTGAAAATAATAAGAAGTTAGAACTTCAATATGTATAATAAAATAGGAAATACTTTTTATTTATTAGAAACTTTTTCATTAAAAAATACCACTAATACAAAAGTCTAATTTTGTAAATAATATTATCAATTTAAAAGAAATGTATGAGCTAATATAAGTTATGATAAATAGTCAAATTTTATAATCATATTTGTACTAATTATATAAGTTTTGTTCATATTGTCTTTCGTAGTGGAGGTTAGCATGGAAAATATATTTACAACACGTACATCTTTAATAGTAGGAGAAGATAATATTAAACGACTTAAAAACTCGAAAGTATTAGTAATAGGTGTAGGAGGAGTAGGAAGTTTTGCCGTAGAAGCTTTAGTGAGGGCAGGGGTTGGTAATATAACTATTGTAGACTATGCAGATGTGGAAATAACAGATTTTAATAGACAACTTCCAGGGTTACATTCTAACTTGGGAAAAAATAAAGTAGAAGTTGTAAAAGAGAGGCTTCTTGACATAAATCCACATTTAAATATTAAAGGGATAAAAGATATTTTTAACGAAGAAAGTTCCAATGAAATATTGAATGATGATTATGACTATGTAATAGATGCCATAGATATGGTTTCATCTAAAATACATTTAGTAGAAGAATGTATAAAGAGAAACTTTAAGCTGATAAGTTCTATGGGAATGGGGAATAAATTAGATCCTACTAAAATAGAGATAAGCGATATTTCAAAAACACATACATGTCCTTTAGCTAAAGTTATGTGCAAAGAACTTAGAGATAGAAATATAAATCATTTAACAGTAGTATTTTCTACAGAGCAACCTATTGAAGTTAAAGAAAAAATTTCTAATGGACATCGTATATTACCAGGAAGTATGTCATTTTTATCTCCTTGTGGTGGTATGGTAATGGCATCTTTTGTTATAAAGGATCTAATAAATATTTAGATAACAAATTGTATTTAAAAATTAGATGATTACTAATAAAATAAGGTTGTCAGTTATGACAACCTTATTTTGCATACTAATTTAACATCAAATAGAATTATATTAAAGTCATACTAATTTAAATCCATAGTGATTTCAGATATAACATTTTTAGCATCTTCTATAACAAATTGTGGAAGAACTTCATAGTATTCACGGTCTATAAATCTTTCTATTCCTTTAATTTGCTCAACTTCATTTTCTGTTACAAATAATACAACATCAGAAGTAGCTATATCCATTAATGATAATTCATTTTTAATTCCAGTAAAATCTTGAATTTCATAGTTAACTGTAATTCCTAACTTTTCTCCAGTTTCTTTAAGTATTTTCCCACTTAATTCATTATCACAAACTGCTGCTATTTTTAAACTCATAATAATTACCTCTTTCTTAAAAATTAAGTCTATATTATTATAATAAATATATTAAGAAATACAAAGTAAACTTTATATTTATATTTAAGTTTTATTTAAAGTAAGAGTTAGTGTATATTTAATTATTTGGTTAATGCTTATTCTACAATATTTAATATGACAATAAATTTATTTATACAAAGGAAAGCAGTATAGCAAATATATAATTTATGATATTATATAAAAAAGAATATAAATTGAATGTAAATTAATATAAAATATAAATTAAAACAATTTTTATATAGTAATTAGGAGCAAAGATGATAAGAAAACTAAAAAAAGAAGATATAAATAGAATAATGGAAATATGGCTTGAGAGTACTATTAAAGCACATAACTTTATAGATGAAAAATACTGGAGAGAGAGTTATATTAAAGTAAGAGATATGTATGTGCCAATGTCAGAGACTTTTGTATATGAAGAA
>NZ_JAGHFM010000273.1 GCF_017888745.1 Terrisporobacter sp.
AAAAGAAGCTTAATAAAATAATTTAAAAAGTATAAGGTATCTCAATATGATTTTTACATCATTCTAAGAGATACCTTTTTTGTATATGAATATATTATTATATTTAAATAATTATTATATTCAATAGAAAAGAGTACTAATTTTACATAATAAATGCATTAAATTAGTACCCTTTTTATGATAATTTTAAATTTATTAACGACGAATTTCCTCTATATTATTCTTCCTAAACAATTCATTCATTAAACTTACTTGAGATGAACTAACTTTAATAGGTGCTCTGTCAGCTGAAATTAAAGATGATTTTTTTAATATAGATGTTTTTTTAGTTGAAAATTCAAGACTATAGCAATCTTTTCCTTTTATAGTTTCTTTACTCCACATATATCCACCAATACTATCCCAAGGAACAAATGCACTAAACATAAGGATACCCTCATCATATACAATTGTATTTTTTCTTTTAGGATTAAAAATAGATATACTCATCATCATAAGTAACATCAAACTTAAAATATTTATAGTTAATAAAGAACTTAATAATGTTTCAATTGATTCCATTTTACTAAATTTTACTATAAGAGATATTAAAAGTATAAAACATATAGCTAAGAAGATTAGCTGAATATATTTCGCTACTCTTTCTTCCCAAATAGATTGTTTATAGGATTGAATATAAAAAATAGGATCTTTTTTAGAAAGTTCACCATCTTTTTTACATATCCTTATAAAATCTATAATTTCTGTTACACACTGACAAGTAATTGTTATAGAAATTATTATAGATAAAATCCCCTCTAAACTCTTATAGCTATTAATAGACAAATAAACAAAATCACTAATTATAAAAATAGCTAAAATTAAAGCTATCGAAAATATACGAAATAACCTGTTAGCTTTATAAGTTTTCTCTTTATACATTTTACTTAAAACATATGGATCTCCCATTTGTTTTAGTGCCATAATTGTAGCATCTTCATTATTCATTCCATCCTTAGTATATTCCTCAATATAACTACAAATATGATCCCTAAGTTCGTCTTGTATATCTTTTGCTTTTTCTTCAGTTGAGATAAATCTACATACAGATTGTAAAAAACTTTCTATGGATTTTTTACCTGAATTCACTAATATTGCCCCCCTAATACTAAATTCATTGTTTTACTGAATACTTGCCACTCATCTTCTCGTTTACTTAGTTCTGTAAGACCTTTTTGGGTGATTCTATAGTATTTTCTACGTCTACCATTTTCTGTGTTCCAAAAAGATTCTATAAATTTATTTTTCTCAAGATCATGTAAAATAGGATATAGAGTTCCTTCTTTAAAAAGAAATACTCCATTGGATTTGTTTTCAATCTCTTTAATCATTCCATATCCATACATGGGTTCTTTTTTCAGAGAATTTAAAATAAGTGTAACTGTACTCCCTTTAATAAGTTCCTTATTCATAATTAACACCTCGGATTCCTATGTATTATAAATTTATAGTATTCCAGTTTTTGTTAAAAGTCAAGCAGTAATATTGGTAAAATATTTTATTGATTGAGAAAATTTTTATGACAATAATAAAATTATGCGATATAATTATATTTAAAAATATATTAATATTTTTTGTAATACTTTATTTACCAAATAAAAAATGACATCTAATTTCAGATGTCATTTTTTATTGTAGTTATTTATTTAAATTTTCAAATATATACTTTCTAGTTCTTCTATTACTATTGGTTTTGAATAATAGTATCCTTGTCCAAATTTATAACCTTTTTCTATCAAAAGATCACATTGCTCTTTAGTCTCAATTCCTTCTACTAAAAACTCAATATCATCATTATATCTTAATCCAATTATTGAATATAAAAAGTAATCAATTTTTTTACTTTTGCCTATTTTATCTGTAATTGATTTATCAATTTTTATAATATCTAAATTTGCACTCATAGAGAAAGATATATTTGAATTTCCTGAACCAAAATCATCTAAAGATACTTTTATTCCAAATGATCTTATTTTGTCAATTACTTCATTTATCTCTCTTATATTAAATTCAACATATTCTCTTTCTGTTATCTCAAACTCTAAATACTTTGGATTTATATCATATTTTTGTAGTAATGATTCTAAATTTCTAATAAAGTTATATCTCATGAATGTACTTTTTGATAAGTTTATTGATAAAGGTATTGTGTTAATATTAGGAGTGTCACACCAGTATTTTATTTTTTTCATGGTTTCTTCTATAGCATAATAGTCTATTAAATAAATTAAATTATTTTCTTCTAGCATGTTAATAAATTTATCTGGATATATAATCGTTCCATCTTCCTTATACCATCTAATTAAAACTTCTGCTCCTATTATACTATTTGTTATCATATTAAACTTCGGCTGATATACAAATTTAAATTCTTTTGAATTTGTAGCTTTTTTTATCTCGTTATATAGTTTACTTACATAAATATCATCACTAATTTGTTCTTCTTTATCATTCAACTGCTTTAATTTTATTGTCAAGACTTTTATTATTGATTCAACAATATCTTCAATTGATTGACTATCATCTTTACTATCAATATAAATAAATCCACGATAATCATCTTCTATTATAATAGGAGACATCACTATACTTTTTATATTTTGAGATAGTAAAATATTATAGTATTCATTATAGTCTTTTTCCATCCAATCTATGTTGTCAAAAATTAAAGTATTTTGTATTTTTAATCTTTTTACAATTCTATCAATACTCTCTTCTTTTGTTTTAAATATAACTTCTGGTGAAAATGTATTTTCTGTTTTTTTATTATTACAACTATATCTAAATATTTTTTTACTTTTATCTATTTCAAAAATATATACTCTTATATTTGGTACCATACTTTCTATATCAAATATTATTTCATCTATGTTTTTAAATTTATTGTCAATTATATTTAATAAAAGCCTGGAACATAAATTAAATTTTTTACTATCCATATATTTCAACTACTTTCTATATATTTATAATTTTAAACTTATAATTACATCACTTATGCTTTTATCTAGGAAAAACAATAGTTAGATTTATATCATTTATAATTGTTTATTCTTTTATAATTGTTTAAGTTACTAATTTTTATAAAAAAGTCATAATTTTTTATGTTAAGACTAAAAAACTATCATATAATAGCACTCTTCTTAATATCTAACTAGTTTTAAGCAATCCTTTATTATTTAATACACTCAAAGAGGAGTTATTTAAAACATCCCCCCTTATTATGTCATTATCCATATAATCAATTTTGTTTTTGCAAATTATTAATATTTCGGACGAATATTGTCGTCTCTTGTTAAACTCTTTATATAAATTACCATAATAATGTAAAATTGTATATAATATAATTTTTTTTTACAGTTACATATTTTAATTATTTTTACTTTTAAATAGTAATAAATTTTTATAATAAAAAATTCTCTTTGCTCATAGTGTCAACGTCTTTTCCCATTGATCAACAAAGTTGAAAATTATATGTTATTCATGGAGCAGATAACATATAATTTCATTACAATAAAGAAAATGACACCTAAAAATAGGTATCATTTTGTTATATAATTTTAAAATTTATTTTAAAGAGAATTTAAATCTTTAACTATTTCATTTATACAATCTTCTGCTTGAGGATAAAGAGTATATTTTTCATTATTTAAAAGAAGCAAATTCTTTCTATTTATTTGCTAGTTTATTATCAAAATGTGATATTTTTCTAAAATAAGCTTATTATATTATCT
>NZ_JAGHFM010000400.1 GCF_017888745.1 Terrisporobacter sp.
AAATAAAAATAAATACTTCTTATCCAGAGTGGTGGAGGGAAAGGCCCTGTGAAACCCAGCAACCGGTATATTTTTTATATACTATGGTGCTAAGTCCTGCAGCAATTATGCTGAAAGATAAGTATAAATTATAGCCTATAAAGCCTGAGTTTATACTCAGGCTTTATTTATTTAGGGGATTAAGGATGGAAGTTTAATAAGGGGGAGAATTTTATGAAAATAGCTATACTTGGGTACGGAACAGTTGGAAAAGGTCTAGTGGATTTAATAGACAATAACAAAGAAAAAAGAAATATAAAAATTCAAAGTATATTAGTAAGAGATAAAAACAAATATAAAGAATCAAAATATGCACATTTAATTACTGACAATATAGAAGATGTATTTAATAAAGAATTCGATATTTTAGTTGAATTAATAGGTGGATTACATCCAGCTTATGAATATATAAAAAGAGCTTTAGAAGATAAAATAAATGTAGTTACAGCGAATAAAGATATGTTAGCTGAATATGGTGATAAACTTGTAACAATAGCTAAAGAAAATCATGTAAGCTTAAGGTTTGAAGCATCAGTAGGTGGGGGAATACCAGTTATTAAACCTTTAACAGAGTCATTAGAAGGAAATATAATCCATAATATGTATGCAATATTAAATGGAACTACAAATTTTATACTTAGCAAAATGTATGATGAAGGATTATCTTACGAAGAAGTTTTAAAAGAAGCACAACAATTAGGATTTGCAGAAGCTAATCCAGAAGCAGATGTGGAAGGTTATGATGCTGCTAGAAAATTATCTATTTTATCAACACTAGCTTATGATAGAAGAGTATATTGGAAAGATTTTTATTTGGAAGGAATATCAAAAATAGATATGAAAGATATTCATTATGCTAAGAAAATGGGATGTAAAATAAAGTTAGTTGGTCAAAGTAAGTTAGACGATAAGAAGGTAAGCGGATTTGTAAGACCTGTTCTTGTAGATAATAATAGTTTGCTTTCAAGGGTAGATAATGAATACAATATAGTGGTATTCAATGGAGATTCTGTGGGAGAGGTTTCATTTGTAGGAAAAGGTGCTGGAAAAGAAGCTACTGGAAGTTCTGTGTATTCAGATGTGATAGATATATTTGATAATAGACTATGTAATATTGATTCATTTACTAAAGAAAAAATAAAAGTTGAAAAGATAATAAGAAATAATTGCCAAGCACTATTAAGATTTAAGTCACCTAAAACAGAGGAAATATTAGAATTTATAAATACTTATGTGGATTCTTATGATATAGTTGATAGCAATGATGATGAACTTGTAATTATGGTATATGTCAACTCTGAATATAAAATAAATAATATTTTACGTTTAATAAAAGATGAAGGATATTGCAAAGAAAGTAAAAAGTTATTAAAAATTAGTTAATATTTGTTTTTCTCATACAGATTATATAGATAATTCAATCTCTAATTATTGCATGTATTTTTTATATTAGTTTTCTAAAATTTGATTTATATATATTAGTATGTGTGCTACTATCCTATTAAGGAAAAATCTAATTCTTTAAGGGGGACTATTTTTATAATGAGTGATGATATTAAAATTATAAAAAAAGAGGTCAAATCTTTTTTATTAATTAATTTTGGACTGATAGCTTTTATATCTATCTTTATATTTATTTCTTTATCAAAAGCAAATTCCAGTGATTTTTTGGTAGACTTTGGTGTACTATTTATGTATATTCCCGCATTTTCCGCAATTGTTGTTTTAAGAAGAATTTCTAATTATGACTTTAATCCAGAAGTAAATAAGTTTTTTAAGGTTTTTGCTATTACTACACTTGTAAGGATAGTTATTTCTATATGTCAATCATTATTTATTAATAGCATTTGGATTTCCTCAATAATGGATTTAATTATGTCTGCGTATTTTTTATATTTTGTTTTAGTAAATAGATATGAGTTTGAAGATTTGAATTTATCTTTAGGAAAAAACTCAAAAAAACTCATGTTTGTAATATTATTATTTATAATAATTATTATAGGTAGTAGTATACCTAGTCTTATATCTACAAGTATTGATTCAATGGATATGGGTGAAAATATTGTTACAGCTATGATGAGTGCAATTTCTAATTTTTTATTTGGATTTAATTTATTTTTCGGAGAAGAATTTGGATGGAGATATTTTTTACAACCTAGATTACAAAAGCTTCATGGTAAAAGATGGGGTGTAATAATATTAGG
>NZ_JAGHFM010000274.1 GCF_017888745.1 Terrisporobacter sp.
ATAACTTAGTTATATTTTGTGGTCTAGTTATTATTGACCCTACTACAACACTATAACTTCCAAGTTCTAACACTCTTCTAGCCTTCTCTGGTGTATTTATATTTCCTTCTGCAATTACCTTATTTGAAACTTTACTTATGATCTCCCTTAAAATTTCAAAATCGTTTTCCTCAATTCTATAATTTTCACTTTGTTTTGTATATCCTACCAAAGTCGTTCCTATGTAATCAAATCCCAGTTTATCTGCATGTACAGCTTCTTCTACTGTAGAACAATCTGCCATAAGCTTTTGACTTGGATACTTACTCTTAATTTCATAATAAAACTCATCTAATGTAGTTCCATTAGGTCTTAAGCTAGCAGTTGCATCTATAGCTATAATTTCTGGCTTAACTTCCATAAGTTCGTCTATTTCTTTCATTGTAGGCGTTATATAAACGTCGCTATCATCATAATCTCGTTTTACGATACCTATAATTGGAAGATCCACATTTCTTTTTATTTCCTCAATATCCTCTTTAGTATTGGCACGAATTCCAACAGCTCCTCCTTCTTTGGCTGCCTTTGCCATACGTCCCATTATGAATGAAGAATGTAAAGGCTCATGTGGTAATGCTTGACAAGATACAATTAAATTATTTTTTAATTGCTCTAAATTATCCTTCATATTCTTTCTCCTTCCTAATAACTACTTACAAGTACAGTATATGTTTTTAAGAAATAATTTTCAATAAAAAAACTTTTTTTGAAAGTATTTTCAGTTAATTTTATTTTTCTTACATATTATTGTTTTTATACAAGCCATTTTTTATTATTTTTATAGTCTTTTTTGTATAAATTTTCAATATGATAGATTTTTTTGAAAGAAAAAACACCTCTTTAATCGAAGAGGTGCTCTTTGTTAAACTCCATATTGATATAAATTTATTTTAACAAGCTATTCCATGTAGATGTACCAACAATACCATCTATGCTTAAATTTTTATCTCTTTGATAAGATTTTACTGCATATTCTGTATTTTCTCCAAAATTACTATCTAAAGATAGTTCTTTTTCATTATTATCTTTATATCCTAATGATTTTAAAATAGATTGAACAGTAAATACTTCTTTTCCTTTGCTTCCTTTTTTTAAAATATTTAACTTAATAATGATTGATGGTGTTGATTCAGGTGTTGTTTGGATTTCTCCTGGTAATTTATAAAGATTATTTAAATCAACATTTCCACTTATACCATTAACTCTTCCTGTACTTGAATATTGCCACATGAACAAATTATAATTAGGTTTATCAGATCTATAGCTAGCCATCCATAGAGGATATTTTTTTAAAGCATTCATATCAAATTTATTATTATAATAATCTTGATTTGTATAAATACAAGCTGTATAACCTTTTTCATTTATATAATCGCAAAAAGTTTTTACAATTTCTGTTCTACTTGATTTAGTTAATGATGAAGTACATTTGTTATCGCTATCATATTCCCAGTCTGCTGAAACACCTAATATAATTTTAGATTTATATGGTTCAATTAAGCTGACGCACTTCTGTGCATTTTTTAATGCCGCATCTTTACTGCAACCATACATGAACCAGTATACTCCTATTTTCAAACCTACTTTAATTGCACCTGTAATATTTTCAATAAAACGATTGTCAGTATAAGTAGTCCCAAATCCAGCTCGTATTATAACACCTTCTACACCGTCATCTTTGACTTTACGCCAATCAATTACTCCATTATGATGACTTACATCAATTACTTTCATAGCATCCATCCTTTAAAAATAAATTATAATGGTGTTTACTCAAAACACCTGTTTTATAGTATGTAAAGATGATCTATTTTGATACAAAAATATATTATACAACAAAAAATTCTATTATATGCATTCACATGCAAATAATAGAATTCAAATTTATTATCTAGATATTTTACCAACACCATTATTCATTAAATTTTCTACATCTTCCACAGTTACAAAATTTGCATCACCATGTATACTATGTTTTAGTATGGATGCTGAATTTGCAAATTCACATATATACTTTGGTCTCTTGTTAGTTATTATAGAATATAAAACTCCTGCAGTTAGTGCATCTCCTCCACCCACTCTATCAATTATGTCATCTATTAGTTGTACTTTTGATGAATATAATTTTTTATTTGTATAATAGTTGCACTGTAATGTATTTATAGTAGATGATTTAACTTCTCTTATTGATGAAAATATATGTTTTATATTAGGGTATTTAGTAGTGATTGAATTATAATAATGATTTAATTTTTCATACTTATCTTCATATTTACAATCCATTAATAATATATTTTCAGCATCTAAAATTCCTGCAGACAATATATTCACATAAGGTAATATTTCTAAAGTTGATTTTCTAGCATCTTCTATTGACCATAATTTAGCTCTATAGTTAGAATCATAACTTACCATTATATTATTATTTTTACAGTATTTTAAAATTCCCATTGTTAATTTTCTAAGTTCTTCAGATAGGGCTAAAGTTACTCCTGAAAAATGAAATACATCTACCCCTGTTAAAGCTTTCTCCACATCTAAATCATCTATTTTCATATTACTAAATGCAGAATCCGCTCTATCATATATAACCTTTGATGCCCTATTACCACTTCCTACTTCTAAAAAGTATATTCCCGTTCTTTTATCATCATTTTTTATAAATGTAGTATCTATATCATTTGATTTTAAATATTTTATAATGGATTTTCCTATATCATCATTTGATACTTTAGTTATCATTCTCGTATCTATGTCAAAATTAGATAACGATACAAGAACATTAGCTTCACCACCTCCATAATTCACATTAAAATTATTTGACTGTGTGAATCTTGTTCCTTTTGTAGTAGATAATCTAAGCATTATCTCTCCAAGTCCAGCTACTCTCATATTATCCCTCTCTTACCTCATTAAGTTTGCTTATATATTCATTGCAAATAGAAGTAATCTCATCAAACTTACCTTCTTCTCCTAAATTATTTAATTCTCCACCAATACCAACTAAGTCAACACCAGCCTTAAACCATTCATCTATATTGCTTATATTAACGCCTCCTGTTACCATCATATTTGCGTAAGGTAATGGACCTTTTATTGCTTTTATGTATCCTGGTCCATATACACTTCCTGGGAATATTTTAACTACATCAACACCAACCTCATGAGCAGCAACTATTTCATTAATAGTCATAACCCCTGGTATATATGGTACTTTGTATCTATTACACATTTTTGCTGTTTCTGCATTAAATGAAGGAGACACTATATACCTTGCTCCAGCTATTATAGCCATTCTTGCTGTTTCAGGATCTAATACCGTTCCTGCACCTATTACTATGTCTTCACGATTGCCATATATATTAACTAATTCTTTTATTATATCTGTTGCATATTTATTAGTAAAAGTAACTTCTAATCCTTTAACACTTCCTTGGACACAAGCTTTTGCTATGTTTACTCCAACTTCTTTTGTATTTCCACGAACTACTGCTACAACACCACAGTCTACTAAAGCTTTTATAGAATTTATTTTTATCATAATCTTATCCTCCATTATTTATATACACAAATATATCTGGCAAGAAAAACTCACCAGATATATTATTTTAATTTTACTAACTTATTATCTACATTAAACCAGGTAGCATGCCTTGGAATAAGGATAATATACTTACAAATGCAAGTGCAGAAAGTCCTGCAACAAATCCGCCTATTGTCCATCCTCTCATTGTATCGTTAACTGATATTTTGAAGAATCTACTTATAGCCCAGAAACCCGAATCGTTAGGTAATGATAGACCCATACCACCTGCACATATAGCTATTGCACAAAGAACTGGAGATACACTACTTGAAGCTATTGCTCCAGTAAGTATTGACGCTGTAGTCATAAGAGCTACAGTAGTAGAGCCTTGAGCACAACGTATAACTTGTGATATTAAGAAACAAAGTACTAATATTGGTATATTAAATCCTGATAAAGACTCTGCTATATAATCTGCTATTCCTGTAGTTTGAAGTACTTTACCAAAAGCTCCTCCTGAACCTGTTATTAATAATACTAAACCAACTTGATCTGCTGCATCATTCATAATTTGGGCTACTTCTAATTTTAAATAAGGCATTGCAACTATAGCCGAATATATTACACCTATAAGCATAGCAACATTCTTATCTCCTAAAAATTGTAAAAAAGGTAATATTGCACTATCTTCACTTAATATAAAAGAAGTAAAACTTCCTAATAATATAAGTATTATTGGTACTAATAACATAGATATTGATTTAATAAATGATGGTCCCTCTACAGTAACTGCAGCTTCTCCATTAGCCATATCATTTACATTATTTATATCCTCATCTTCTATATCTTCAAAAGTATAGAAGTGATTATTTTTCTTATCTTGTATATTTAAAAATTTACCGTATATTATTCCTCCACATAATGTTGCAACAGCTGCTGTTACTAAAGCATATATAAAGAATACTCCTACATCTAATCCTAAAGTTTCTGATACAACAAGTGGTGCTGGAGTTGGTATAACTAATGCATATGTACAAGTAGTTGCTACTGATATAGCGCAAGCAAAAGTAACCATAGATATTTTTGTTCTTTTAGAAAGCATTCTTAATACTGGTGCCATCATTATATAAACAACATCACTAAATACCGGTATACCTGTCAAAAATCCTGTTATAGCCACTGCTGATGGACTATTTTCATCTCCGAATTTTCTAAGTATCGCATCTGAAATAGTTTTTATTGCTCCAGACTCAAACATGAATTTACCCAGCATAACTCCTAAACCTGTAACTATACCTATCCCTGCTAAAGTAGATCCAAATCCATCAGAAATAGTAACTGCAATTTCTTCTATAGGCATACCTACTAATACAGAAGTTACTAAAGATGTTATTAGTATAGATATAAAAGCATTTAACTTAAATTTTAATATTAATACTAGTAATAGTACAATTGATAATAAAAATACTCCAATAAGTAATGGTCCTGTTAACATTATTTTACTCCCTCTCTAATCCTAAGTTACCTATTTCATATATCCGCCTTGCATTGGATCAACAGCATTTCTTGAAAATATATTAAGTATTCCTGATTTATATTTTTCTTCTTTTGGTTTCCATTTTTTCTTACGTTCAGTGAATACATTATTTACTTCATCTTCACTACATTCTTGACCACTTATTCCTATAACTCTTAAAACTCTATTTTCTATATTTATCTCTATTAAATCTCCCTCTTCAACTAGTGCTATTGGTCCACCAACTGCTGCTTCTGGAGATATATGCCCTATAGCTGGTCCTTTAGATGCTCCCGAGAATCTTCCATCTGTTAATAATGCTATACTAGCACTTAACTCTGGATCTGATGATATAGCTTCAGTTGTATAGAACATTTCAGGCATTCCACTCCCCTTTGGACCTTCATATCTAATAATTACCGCATCTCCTGGATTAATTCTCTTTTTAAGTATTGCATCTATAGCTTCTTCTTCACTATCAAAAGGTCTAGCTTTAAGTATTGCTTTATGCATTTCTTTTGGTACAGCAGAGTGTTTAACTACAGAACCTTTTGGCGCTAAGTTACCTTCTAATATTGCTATCGCTCCATTATCTCCAATAGGATTATTGTATGGACGTATAACATCTTCTCTTTTTAAACCTACTTTAGATAAATATTCATCACACTTTTCATAGAATCCATTATTTTTTAACTCTTCTAAATTCTCACCTAATGTTTTTCCTGTAACAGTCATAACATCTAAATGCAATAAGTGTTTTATTTCTTCCATTATTGCAGGAACCCCTCCAGCATAGTAGAAGAATTCAGCTGGCCATTTACCTGCTGGTCTTATATTTAATAAATATGGTACATTTCTATGTATTCTATCAAATTCACTTGCATCTAAATCTATTCCAAATTCATTAGCTATAGCTGGTATATGTAATAATGAATTAGTTGATCCAGATATTGCAGCATGAACCATTATAGCGTTTTCAAATGATTTTCTAGTTACCATATCTCTTGGCTTTAAATTCATTTTTGCAAGTTCTACGGCTTGTTCTCCAGCTCTTCTTGCCATATCTTTTAAATCTTCACAAGTTGCTGGCATTAATGAACTTCCTGGTATCATTAATCCTAATGCTTCTGCCATAACTTGCATAGTTGAAGCAGTTCCCATAAATGAACAAGCTCCACAAGAAGGACATGCATTATGTTTATAATAAGTTAATTCTTCTTCTGTTATTTCTCCTCTTTGGTACTGTGCACTATACATACCAATTTGTTCTAAAGTTAATAAGTTTGGACCAGCTTCCATTACACCACCAGTAACAACGATTGATGGTATATTAACTCTACCTATTGCCATAAGATGAGATGGAACCCCTTTATCACAACTTGATATAAATACTCCACCATCAAAAGGTGTTGCATTTGCATGTATCTCAATTAAAGATGCTAATATATCTCTTGATACTAAAGAGTAGTTTATTCCATCATGACCTTGAGCTTGACCATCACATATGTCAGTTGCGAAAAATCTAGAACCTTTACCACCTTTTTCGCTAATTCCATCTATTGCTTTCTCTACAAAATCATATAAATGTGCACTTCCAGGATGGCTATCTCCAAAAGTACTTTCAACTATTATTTGTGGTTTAGATAAATCATCTACACTCCATCCCATTCCCCTTCTAAGAGGATCCATTTCAGGAGCTATCTCTCTAACCTTTTGACTAATCATATATACTCTCCTTTAATAAAATTTTTTATTATAACTACATCAGATGTATTTTACTTTTTCAGTTTAACACATCAGATGTATTTTATCAATATATTAATTTTTTTTATGAAAACAATTTCACATTCCATAGAAAAACATATGTTTTCGAGCTATTTACGAGTGTTTCATTTTAAAAATTATATTTTTATAATATATATTTACTATTATTATATAATTCCATCTTCAAATACATCATACCTATCATTAGTTCAAAAGTCAT
>NZ_JAGHFM010000037.1 GCF_017888745.1 Terrisporobacter sp.
CAAAAGAAGTTATAGAAAATTATCCTATAAGTGCATGTACAGATATAACAGGATTTGGTCTTGCAGGTCATGCCATGGAGATGGCTTCAAGTTCTAATGTTACTTTTGAAATAGATGTTGATAAAGTTCCATATATTAAAGGCTCTATAGAAATGGCTAAAATGGGATTAGTTCCAGCTGGGACTTATAACAATAAAAATTATATTTCAAATGATGTATGCAGTGAAGGAATTGAAGAATTCTATACAGATTTATTATATGATCCACAAACATCTGGAGGGCTTTTAATAAGTTTACCAGAAAGTGAAGTGGAAAATATATTAAAAGATTTCGAAGAAAAAAATATGGATACAAAAATATCAGTTATTGGTAGAGTAGTTGAGAAAAAGGAAAAAAGCATTATTTTAACTAAAAATCTTTAAATAAAAGAAGATTAGTCAAAAGATTTAAATATAAATAAGAACTTTTGATTAAAAAAGGGAGAAAAGATGGATAAAAATATATTGTATAGAAGCATCCCAAAAGTTGATGTTTTATTAGAAGATAAAAAAATAATTTCTTTAATAGAAAAATATCATAGAGATGTGGTAGTAGATGTTATAAGGGAAGAAATAGAAAAAATTAGGGAAGAAATAAAAACAAATAATGACTTTGATTTTATAAATAAAAAAATAAATAATTTAGTAGAAAATATAAGTAAAAGTGTTGAAAAAACTTACTCTTATAATATAAGAAAAGTTATAAATGGAACTGGAACCATACTTCACACTAATCTTGGAAGATCAATAATATCTAAAAAACATGCTAATTATTTAAGTGATATAGTTACATCTTACTCAAATTTAGAATATAACTTGGAAGATGGTAAAAGAGGAGAGCGTTATTCTCACTTTGAAAAATTAATTTGTAAAATAACAGGTGCTGAAAGTGCCATGGCAGTAAATAATAATGCTGCTGCAGTAATGTTAGTTTTAAGTTCTATGGCAAAAGAAAAAGAAGTTATAGTATCTAGAGGAGAACTTGTTGAAGTTGGTGGAAAGTTTAGAATTCCAGATGTTATGGAAAGTTCCAATGCTCATCTAGTTGAAATCGGAACTACTAACAAAACTCATTTAGAAGACTATGAAAATGCCATAAATGAAAATACTGGAGCACTTTTAAAAGTTCATACAAGCAACTTTAAAATCCTTGGATTTACTGAAAGTGTATCTATAAAAGAAATTTGTGATTTGGGTAAAGAAAATAATATTCCTGTTATTGAGGATATAGGAAGTGGTGTTTTAGTAGACCTTAGTAAATACGGATTAGAATATGAACCTACTGTTCAAGATTCCATAAAAGCAGGTGTTGATATAGTATCTTTTAGTGGAGATAAATTACTTGGAGGACCTCAAGCAGGTATTATAGTTGGTAAAAAGAAATACATAGATAAAATGAAGAAAAATCCTTTAACTAGAGCATTTAGAATAGATAAATTTACAGCAACTATTCTTGAAATGATTTTTAAAGAGTATTTAAACGAAGAAGATGCTATAAAAAATATACCAACTCTTTCTTTAATTACAAGAGACTTAAAAGAAATTGAAAAAAATGCAAATACTTTATATGAAAAATTAGATGTTTTAAAAGATGTTGCAATTATAAATATTGAAGATACACTTTCTCAAATTGGTGGAGGCTCTCTTCCAATGGAAAGATTAAATAGTAAATGTGTAAGTATTACACCTAAGAATATGTCTACTGCATCACTAGAAGAAAAATTAAGACTAGATGAAAACCCTGTAGTAGGAAGAATATCTGATAATAAGCTAATTATTGACATGAGAACAATATTAGATGATGAAATAGATATACTAAGCAAAAAACTAATAAATATAATAAAAAAATAGGGGAATTGATAACAAATGGTTAGTAAATTGATTAAAAATTTCTAATCATTTGTTTAGAATTTATAAAAAAACTGTTTATAAATTCTTTTACAAATGAGGGATAAAATGAAAAATATAATAATAGGAACAGCAGGACATATAGACCACGGAAAAACTGCTTTAATTAGAGCATTAACAGGTAAAGAAACTGATAGGTGGGAAGAAGAAAAAAGAAGAGGAATTACCATAGATTTAGGATTCACATATTTTGATTTACCAAGTGGTGATAGAGCTGGAATAATCGATGTTCCAGGTCATGAGAAGTTTGTAAATAATATGCTTGCAGGTGTTATAGGAATGGACCTTGTAATGCTTGTTGTTGCAGCAGATGAAGGATTTATGCCTCAAACTCGTGAGCATGTTGATATTATGACACAACTTGGAGTTGATAAATCTATAGTAGTTTTAAATAAATGTGATTTAGTAGATGATGAATGGCGTGAAATGGTAAAAGAAGAAATAAAAAAAGAACTTATAGGATCTGTCTTTGAAAATGCCAATATTGTTGAAGTATCTGCTGCAACTCACCAAGGAATAGACAATTTAGTATCAGAAATAGTTCATATGACAAAAGATGAATTAGTAGAAAAGGATATAAATACCATACCTCGTCTTCCAATAGATAGAAGTTTTTCCATATCAGGATTTGGTACAGTAATTACGGGTACTTTAATTTCAGGAAGTATAAAAAAAGATGATGTATTGGAAGTTTATCCTACTGGGAAAACAGCAAAAATAAGAAGTATACAAGTACATGGAAAAGATGTTAAAGAATGTTTTGCAGGACAAAGAAGTGCCATAAATATTTCAAATCTTAAAAAAGATGAAATTAAAAGGGGATTTGTTTTAGCTCCAAAAGATGCCATGGAAAACACTATGATGTTAGATGTAAAATTAAATGTACTAGAATCATCTAATAGAATTTTAAACAATAGATGTCGTCTTCATTTATTTACAGGAACTAGTGAAGTTTTATGTAGAGCAGTTTTACTAGATAGTGAAGAGGCAGGACCTGGAGATTCTTGCTATGCACAGTTAAGATTGGAAGAAGAAGTTGCTGTTAGAAGAGGAGATAAATTTATAGTTCGTTTCTATTCACCTCTTGAAACAGTTGGTGGAGGGGTAATACTTGATGCTAACCCTACTAAAAAGAAACCTTTTAATGAAAATCATTTAGAAGAAATTAAGAGAAAAGAAGAAGGCTCATCTACTGATATTGTTGAATTATTAGTTAAGAAACATAGTGAAACAATGATTACTACAAAGGAAATAGGTAAACTTACAGGTTTATCCATGGATGAAGTCAATGATTGTATAGATGAATTAAAGGAAGAAAATTTAGTATATTGCTATGAAATGAAAAAAGATGTTTATGTATGGCACTCTTCTCAAGAAGTAAAACTAGAAAAAGAAACTTTAGAATTTATAAAAAAATTCCACAAAGATAATCCATACAAATCAGGAGTAGCAAAATCATTACTTAAAACTAAATTATTTAATCCTATAAAGCAAAATGTATTTGACCAAATTATTTATAAGTACATGTGTAATAATAAAATAAAAAAATATAAGGAATTTTTATCTTTAACAGACTTTGAAATAAATAAAGATAAAACATTCTTAAAAGTAGAAAAGATTTTAATAAATACTTACAAAAAAGCCAACTTTGACTTTGTAAGACTTAGTGAAATTGAGTTTAATGAAGAAGAAAATATAGTAAAAGACATTTTAAATGTTTTAATAGATGAAGAAAAAATAGTTAAAATAAATGAAGAAATGTATACTTTAAAAAGTTTAATGGATAATGCTGAGAAAATAGTTTGTGAAAAATTAAAAACAAATAACTTAATAACTATAAGTGAGTTAAGAGATGAGTTAAATACTTCTAGAAAAAGTGCAAAGCCAATTCTTGAATACTTTGATAATATGAAAGTTACAAGAAAAAATGGTACTGAAAGTGAAAGGATACCTTACTAATGAACTTAAAACAATTGGAATCATTTGCTTATATTATAGAAACTAGAAGTTTTTCACAAGCAGCAAGCAAACTTTATTTAACTCAGCCAACTATTTCTTCACATATAGCATTACTTGAAAAAGAATTAAACTCTCAATTACTTATTAGAACTACAAAAGATGTTACACCAACGGAAGATGGTAAAAAACTATATACTTATGTAAAAGAAATTTTAAGAATTCAAAAGAATATTTTAGAAGAATTTAAGGTATTAAATGAGGATGAAAAAAATGTTATAACTATAGGAGCATCTTCTATTCCAGAACAATATATTTTACCAGAAATTTTACCTAAATATCTTAAAAAAAATAAAATAGAATTTAAAATACTGCAAGGAGACTCTTCTGCAGTTATAGATAAAATTATAAATAAAGAAGCAGAAATAGGTTTTGTAGGAACGAAAGTTGAAAATTCTAACCTTATATTTGAACCATTTTTCAAAGATAAATTAGTTGTAGTAACTCCAGCAACTGAAAAATATTTAAAAATGAAGGAAAATGGATATTCAATAAAAGAATTGCTAAAAGAGCCAATAATAATGAGAGAAGAAGGCTCTGGAACAAGAAAAGAAATAAAAGAGCATTTAAAACAATTACATATAAGTAATTTAAATGTAGTTGCCACACTAAATTCCATAGAGGCAATAAAAAAATCAATACAAAATAATATGGGTATTTCCATAATGTCTAATTTATCAGTTAATGATTATGTAAAAGATAATAGATTATTAGTATTTGATTTTGATAACGAAAATATGTATAGAAATTTATATATAGTTAGAAATAAAAAAATGTATATGTCAAATGCATGTCATAAATTTATAAAGTTTATGAGAGAATCTTACAAAGAAATATCATACTAGGAAGGTGATAAAATGATATATCTTGATAATGCTGCTACAACTATGAAAAAACCTAAATGTGTTATAGATGCAGTAGTAAATGCCATGACTCATATGGGAAATGCAGGACGTGGAGCAAATGAAGCATCTCTAGATGCATCAAGAATAATTTACGACACAAGAGAAAAGATATCTAATCTTTTTAATTTAAATAATCCATCACAAGTTGCTTTTACAAGTAACTCAACAGAAAGTTTAAATACTGCAATAAAGGGAATATTAACAGTGAAAGATCACGCAATAACTACTTCCCTTGAACATAACTCAGTACTTCGCCCTCTTTATGAGCTAGAAAATGAAGGAATGGAGCTTTCTATAGTTGAAAGTGATGAAAATGGAAATATTAATTATGATGATTTTGAAAAATTAATAAAAGAAAATACAAAAGCTATAGTTTGCACTCATGCATCTAACTTAGTTGGAAATGTTTTAGATGTAAAAAGAATTGGTGAAATAGCTAAAAAACATAATTTAATATTTATAGTAGATGCTTCTCAAAGTGCAGGAGTATTTAAAATTGATATGGAAGATATGAATATAGATATTCTTTGTTTTACAGGACATAAGGGACTACTTGGACCTCAAGGAACAGGTGGTATATGTGTAAAAGAAGGAGTTGAAATTAGACCATTAAAAGTTGGTGGAAGTGGAGTTAATACTTTTTCAAAAACTCATCCAAATGATATGCCAACTATGCTTGAAGCAGGAACTTTAAATGGCCATGCTATTGCTGGACTAAATGCAGCCCTTGATTATTTACAAGAAAAAGGAATAGATAATATTCAAAGAAAAGAAGAAGAATTAATGTTTAGATTTTATAATGGTATAAAAGATATTAAAGATATTAAAATCTATGGAAATTTTGAAAATAAAAGAGCAGCAATAGTTGCTTTTAATATCGGTGATATTGATTCATCTGCATTTAGTGATGAATTAAGTTTTGCTTATGACATATCTACAAGACCAGGAGCACACTGCGCTCCACTTATGCATAAAGCTATGAATACAGTTGAACAAGGTGCAGTTAGATTTTCTTTTTCCCACTATAACACAGAAGAAGAAATAGATATTGCAATAAATGCAGTAAAAGAAATTGCTGCAAGCTACGAATAATAAAAATTCACTGTACTCAAATTTATAAAATATTTAGAGGTTAAAATGAGAGAAAAACAATTAAGATTAATAGTAACATTTAAAACAACTACAGGAGCTATGGCCATGGAAAAGACTTGTAAAAGTGAAAATGTGCCGGGAAGATTAATTCCAGTTCCAAGACAAATATCTGCAGGTTGTGGACTATCTTGGCTTTGTAATAAAGAAGATCAAGAGAAGATAGAAAATCTTATAAAAGAAAATAATTTATCTTTTGAAAATATCCATGAAATAATGATGTAGTAATTAACTATTATGAAGAAATAATATTAAAGAGTAAATCATTTTGATTTACTCTTTTTTAAACAAAAATTTAAAGTAGAACTTTGCAAAAATGTAAAAATAAAACCATAAATTATACTTAAAAGTCCATAAGTAAAAATTCCACTAGATAATACTATTGAATTTATTATACCCATTGAAAATGCTACATTTATTCTTTCATTTTTATTATTTAAAATTAATGCAACAACATCAAAACCAACAGTTGTAGATTTTGCACTTAAACATAAAAAGTATCCTATACCTACTAATACTCCAGAAATTATTACACATAAAATTATTGGCATATTAAGCTTAATATTCATTGAGTGAAATAAATCAAAAAATGTCATATAACATAAACAACTAAAAATAGAAGAAGAAAAATATTTTTTCCCTAAAAATACATAACATATACCAAGTAGTAAAATTGTAAAAAGATTTGTTAAAATAGCTATATTTACATTTATCCAGTTAGATAAAACTAAAGAAAAACTTGTAACTCCACCATTTATAATATGATTTGGAACAGTTATAAAGGCATAGGCTCCTGTAATTAAAATGTTCCCAAGAATTATTTTTAAATACTTCATTTTTTTACCTTTCATTTCTATTAGTCTAATATATTATATTATTTTAAATAATTATTAAAATCAACTATATACTCTAGAATAACAAAAAAAATAGACCATATATCTATAGTCTACTTTTTATACACTTAAATATTTTTTTATATTCATCTCCAGAGAAAAATCCAATTACTAAATCGCTAATACTTATAAAAACATCAATCATTTTAAAGCCTCCTTATAAAATAATATGATTCTTTTTAATTAAAGTATAATATAAAAACTTGATCTCAATACATTTTATATAAATTTCAAACAAATTTATATTGATTATTTTGCATCTCTAAAGTAGAATACCTGAGCCTGTTATCAGAATGAAAAGACCCTATTTTTTAAAAAAATATACAGTTATAGACATAATATATCTAATAAAAAATAGGGTACAATTCGCTAACTTAGGTTTAGTAAAATACCTTCACCAGCCAGGTATACGATCCTGGAACGTCAGCTCTCGTCGAATTAATTATGCATTTCATCATAATTACGTATCAAAACAGGTCATATCCACCAACCTGTCTAGCTCTTTCAGCTATTCTACGCAGCCCTTTTTAATATGGATAACCACACCCGCTCCTCTTTACCTTATACTGTTTAGTAATTAGGCTAACATCCTTTGGAGAGTTTCAATTATAGGACTTTCGTTACACGCAACTAGGACGAGAGGTCTAGTGCGTGGCCGAGCACCCATTTTAACAGCAGTGCCCTACTGTAGCTTATATAAGCTCTAGTTTATAGTCTTACTAAGGACTTCCCACCCACCTATACATATGGTAGGGACTCTGATTTTAGTTATCAGCAACTCTACTTTTGGACTTACAAATTAAGAAAAACCACTTACTGTTGTTACAGTAAATCTCATTTGCAGTATCCAATTAGAACTGTAGCAGCCCTCTAATAGTTTTAAGTCTATTAGTACTATTTTTACATTAAAAAAGCCTGTCCTAAAAACTGGACAGGCTGTATGATTCGTTTAAGTTATGTACTCTTATAAAAAAAATTATATAAGATTCTCTTAAGTACTTGCCAAAAGTTAAATTTTTTGATAATATCTATTTATCAATTAACAAATAATTAAGAGCTTTATCTTTACGACTCTTGCTAACTGTTGCCGCAGTTTGTAGGTTTTATCTTTAAAAGTGTTTGCCGACATTTTTAAAGACTGTATTGATGAAGCTTTTTTTATTTAGTTGTTTTAATAAAACCACTATAACATTTATATAATATAAAAGTCAATCTTTTTGTATAAATGCTATAGTGGTTTTTTATTTATTTTCCATACTTTCTCATTTTTAACTTTAATAAAGAAATTGCTTTTTTACACTCTAATTCAGTTACTTCATTTTCCCCAACTATTTCACTTTCAATACCTTCTGGGTTTTTATTCATATCAACTATAGTATCCATATATTCATTTACAACAACAAATTGAGCAACAGTCCCAACAAAAGTAAGACCTACTACTGGTATTCCTCTAGTTGCCACTTGTTCAACAGTATTTGCAAAGTCTACATGTGAGTTTCCCCAGCCATCACAAGAAAGTATTGCTCCATCTGCCCTCATAGCCTCAGCCCAAGCAGCAGCTCTAGTTCCAACAAACATTTTATCTTCATTATCTTGAGGTGTTCCAACAACTATAACACCTAATAAATCTATATCTTCATCATTTGAAACTACATCAAGTAGAGGATCTCTAAAATGATGCAAAGTAGTTTCTTTAGTAGATGGTCCTATTCCCATAATAATACCTCCTTAACACATACAGCGAAGGGCGCCGTCTCTATATTCATTTGGTGAAACAATCATAGGAACATTACCCATGTCTATTATAGATCTTCCACCTTCCATTGCAGATGGTTCATGAGAGAAAAGCTGAGTATCATACATTGCACCTTGACCTGCAACTTGCTTTATAATAACTACCTTCTTTTTACCTGGTCTTACTTTATCATAAAACTCATGACGTTCACTGTATTTATGGCCATTTAATTTTTTAAGACTTGCTCTAAATTCATTACAAAACTTGTCACAAGCTCTATGTGCTGCCGTAGGCCCTGGTCTTACTTGTCCTTGACCAGATGCAAGTGTAACATCAAAAGATATTATGTAATCTTCATCTCCTGGAGTTCCTGGTCTATTTAATTTCAATTGTTCCTTTAAATTACCTTCAGAAGAACCAAACTCAGCAGTTTGAATTCCATCAACATCCACACCTGTAAGCATTACATAGGCACCAGTTAAAGTATGAGTTATACCTTCTCCAATTTTACCAAGAACCTTTGTAGATATTGGAATTATATCCATAATAGTATTTGTAAATCTATCATGATCTCCTGGTTTTATTATTTGAATATTTATATCTTCTATTAAAGGCTCACTATCTATTAATTCTTTTATCATGTCTTTACAAACAGTCATTTTACCATCAAGAAAAACCTTATTTTCATCACCAAATTCTACTTCATTTATGTGGTAAGATTTTATTACTAACCTACGAAGTGTAATTTCATTAGACATCTTTGCCCCTCCTTGTTATTTAAAATCCTATGAATAAAAAATTCGCTTCGCTCATATCGCCAACGGCTTTGCCCGTTGCTCAAAATTCGCTTCGCTTAAGCCACTGCGTGGGCGCTTAACTTTATGTCGCCAACGACTTCCTCCGTTGCTCAAAATTTATCAATTGAGATTATAAATTACGAATTTCAATATAATTATAGTGTCATAAGATTAACAGTATCAACTATTTTATTTTGCAAATCTTACTAATTTATTTATTTTTCCTATAAATTTCGCCCTTTTATGATAAATTTATAACAATTTTAAAATTTCTATTTTATTCCAAAATATAGTTTTTTCAATGTAAAGGAAAATTTATATTACAAAAAC